>JAPPBT010000083.1 GCA_026702745.1 Gemmatimonadota bacterium | reverse complement strand
ATCGGTGTCCGGTTCTTCTTCACCGTGTATGACCACTGGCTCCGGGCCGGCGCCAAAGCCTACTGGGACCGGGTCGAGGCGTTGAAGTAACCTCGGGCCAATGAAATAAGCGCAGGCCGGCGGAGCGGGCCAGCACCCGATCCACCGTCAACCGATCCGCTGACCCACGCCTTCGGCTTTCGCCCGCTCATAAACGACCGCGGCCACGGCCACATCCTCCACGGCCAGGCCCTGGGATTCGAAGAGTGTAATGTCGGTAGGCTCGATACGGCCGGGCACGCGGCCGGCGACCACGTCGGCCAGTTCGTGTACGCGATCCCAGTGGAGGATCCCCTTCTCCACCGGATCGAGCAGGTCTCCGCACTCCACCTTCGCCTGCTCCCTGGAATCGACGGCCACCACCCTGGCCCTCCGGACCGTCTCCGCGTCGATTTCGCTCCGAACGAGCGCGTTGGAACCGGCGGCGTTCACGTGGGTGCCGGGCGCCAGCCACGCGCCTTCCAGCACCGGCCGCGCCGAACCGGTGATCGTGATCACTACATCCGCGTCCTCCACGCAGGCACGAGCCGAATCGACCGGCTCGACCCGCAACCCGAGGGCGTCGCTCATCTCGCGGCAATAGGTCTCCCGTCGCGCCTGGTCCCGCCCGAATGCCTTTACGGAAGTCACCTCGCGTACGCCGCAGACCGCCGCGAGCTGGCTTCGGGCCTGCCACCCCGTACCGATGACGCCCACACTGGACGCGTCTTCCCGGGCCATGTACTTCGTCGCCACGCCGCTCGCCGCACCCGTTCGCATCTGCCCGAGACGGTCGGCCTCGATCGCGGCCAATGGTTCACCCGTGTCCGCCTGGAAGAGCAACACGACGAACTTCGCGCCGTGCCCCGTGGTCGTATAGGCTTTCAACCCGGTGAGATTCAGCGCCGTTATCCCCCCGGACATGACGTGGAGCGTATGGCCCGGCATCCGAACCCGGGAACGGGGGATGTTCACCGCCTTCCCCGCTCCAAGCCCGCAGAAGGCCTGTTCCACCGCGAGCAGCGCGTCGTCCATGGACAGTAAGCGGCCAACCTGGTCTTCGTTGATGAACAGCATTTCATTCGCTCCGTTTGAGTGAGTGCGAGCCGGTGCCCGGAAGCCGCGTGCCCGGAGGCCGCGTGCCCGGAAGCCGCGTGCCCGGAAGCCGCGTGCCCGGAGGCCGGCGCCCGGAAGCCATGATATCCGGTACGTCGAGGCGGTGTCAAGACCAATGTCCCGTCGGCGGTTCCCGGTTCGCGTACCCCGGCGGATCGCGTACCCCGGCGGGTCGCGTACCCTGGCGGGACGCATGCCCTGGCAGAACCTGTCCGCCTTGACAGCCACCGGTCGCATGGTATCTTCAGTTGCGTCATGCCACTGACCCTCCAAGCAGTACGAGACCGGTTTCCCGCACTCCAGTATCGTGATTTCCGGCTCCTGTGGTCCGGCCAGGTCGTTTCACTCACCGGATCCCGCATGCAGCAGACCGCCGTGCTGTGGCACATGTATCTGTTGACCGAATCAGCGTATGCCCTTGGCGCGATGGCGGTTATACGTCTCATTCCCATCCTGGTCCTTTCCCCGCTGGCCGGGGTCATCGCGGACACCCACGACCGCCGGCGCGTACTGCTCATCGCCCAATGCGGCCTCGCCCTGATCAGTACCACGCTGGCATGGATTACGTGGTCAAGGCAGGATTCTGCCACGGCACTCTACGTGATCACCGCCATAAGCGCGGGGATCGGTTGCTTCAGCAGTCCGGCCAAGAACGCCATGGTACCCAACCTCGTGGCCCGGCGGCATCTCGCCAACGCCATGAGCATCAATATCACCGCGTCCCACGTGGCTTCGGTGACCGGGCCGGGCGTGGCCGGCCTGATACTGGCCACGGGCTCCATCGCGACTGTATACTGGATCAACACCGTTTCCTTCGCCTTCATGATCGTGCCGATCCTGATGATGCGCACCGTCCACCGGAGCATCGGAAGCGTGACGCGGGTCAGCTTCGCCGCGGCCCTCGACGGACTCCGGTTTATAAAGCGTTCGCCCATCATACGTTCGGCGATGGTGCTGGATTTCACCGCCACCTTCTTCGCTTCCGCCACCTCTCTGCTGCCCATTTTCGCCACGGAAGTGCTGGGCGTGGGGGAACGGGGATACGGCCTGCTTTCGGCGGCCCCGGCGATCGGCGCCGTGCTTACAGGCGCGCTCATGTCCACCTTCCCCGTGATCTCCGGCCAGGGGCGGCTGCTGTTCAAGGCGGTGGGCTGCTACGCACTGGCCACCGTGGTCTTCGGCATTTCATCCAGCTTCTGGCTCACCTTCGCGGCGCTGCTGCTGACCGGTGCCTTCGACACGATCAGCATGGTGCTGCGCCATACCATCATGCAGCTTTCGACCCCGGACGAACTGCGCGGCCGCATGACCTCGGTAAACATGATGTTCGTCATGGGAGGTCCCCGGCTCGGCGAGGCCGAAGCCGGACTGGTGGCGGGACTCGCCGGCGCGCCGTTCTCCGTCGTCACGGGCGGGATCGGCTGCCTGGCGGCCGTTGCCGTCATCGCCTGGCGGTCGCCCGCGCTGAGACGGTACGACGGCCAGCGATAGCACGGAACCAGGAGGACGTTTCATGATCTACGATGTGCATTCCCATGCCTGGAGGTATCCAGATCACTTCAACGATACCTTTCGGGAACAGGCCATTCGCATGCGGGGTTACGAACTGGACCTGACGCCGTCGTACGAAAGTTATCTGGCATCGGCCCGGAACGCCGGAGCACCCGTAAAGACCGTGGTCTTCGGCGGAAAGGCACGGCTGTCGGGGCTGTGGACACCCGATAGCTACGTGTCGGCGTACTGCGCGGCCTACCCCGAACAGACGATTCCCTTCATGTCGCTTGACCCCACCCAGGACGGCTGGAGAGAGGAAATGGCTGAAGGCCGGGAGCACCTGGGCATGCGGGGCATCAAGCTGCTGCCCATGTACGCCGGTTTCTATCCCCAGGACCCCGAACTCGACGACCTGTGGCGTTATGCCGACCGGAACGGACTGCCCGTCCTGCTGCACACCGGCACCACGTTCGTGGACCAGGCGCCGCTGGACTGCACCCTGCCCCGGCACCTGGACGCGGTCGCCATCAAGTACCCCGACTGCAGGATCATCATGGCCCACCTCGGCCATCCCTACGAAGGGGAAACCGTGGCGGTCGTCCGCAAGCATCCCAACGTATACACCGACATCTCGGGACTGCACTACCGACCCTTCCAGCTCTATCACAGTCTCATGCTCGTCCAGGAATACGGGGTCTGGAACAAACTGCTCTTCGGCACCGACTACCCGGTCACGACGGTGGACGATACGCTACGCGACCTGCGCGGCCTGAACGCCATGCTCGAGGGCACGAGACTGCCCCGGCTGGACGACGCGGAAATGGAAGGGATGATTCATCGGGACGCGGGGGAGATCCTGGGCATAGGCTGATCAGTCCTCGCCGGTCAGCCACTGCCAGAACCGGAAGGGCTCCGGCTGGTTCTTCGTGGGATCCTTCAACACGTCCTTCGTGATGTAAAGCTCGGTCTGGAGATTGGACATGAGCTCGCCCCGCCAGGCCCGGTAGCCCCACTTGTTGGGTTCCAGGGCATCTCCCCGGATGAAGGGCTTCCACATCTGGTTGATCCGGATGTGCCAAAGGAAGATACCCCCGGCTTCAGCGACCAGGATCCGCTCGGCGTCCCGGTACATGGCCATACGCCGTTCAGGGTCCCCGACCAGTTCATTGGCCTGTCGCACGAGTTGCTCGAATCGATCGTTGTGCCAAGCGTGCCGGCCGTTGGACAGCCAGATGGTCAGCAGGTTTCCCGCGTCGATAAAGTCGTACTGGTACGGTACCATGCCCAGGGTCAGTTCCCGGGCGCTCATGGCATCCGCGTAGACTTTGCGCTCCACGTTGCGCACGCCCACGTCCAGCCCCAGGTGCTGATTCAGCATGGCCTGCACCGCCTCGGCCGCCGTCCGGATGTTGGCGGCTTCTGCCCGCAGCCAGATATTCACTTCCGGAAAACCGCGGCCGCCGGGATAGCCGGCGTCGGCGAGGTACTGTCGGGCGAGTACGGGATCGAACCGTTGATAGGAGGCCAGTTCCTCCGAGCTGGAACCCGGAAATCCGGGCGGCAGCATGGAAGAAGCGGGTATGCCCACGTCCCGCATGGCCGACTTCATGATGGCGTCGACATCGATGGCATGGGCGAAGGCCTTGCGCACGCGGATGTCGTCGAAAGGCGGATTGTAGGTGTCCAGCATCAGGTAATACGTGGCGAAGTCCGTGTAGGCATTGAGTTGGTCGCTCAAGACAGGATCCGCCTTGATCCGGTTGATCTCGGCCTGGTTGGTCAGGGGAACATAGTCCACCTCGCCCGCTTCGTAGGCCGAGAGGAACTGGGGTGGGACGGCGAGATTGAACAGCCGGGCCACGACGCGCTCCAGCATGGGTTCTATCGGTCCACGGTAGTTGTGGTTGATGCCCAGCACGATGCGGTCGCCCTTGATCCACTCGACCAGACGGTAGGGTCCGCTTCCGAAATGGGTTTCGGGACGCGTTGCCCATTCGGGTCCGTACTTATCGAACAGGTGGGTCGGGGACACCCAGCTCTTGGCCAGAAGGAGCGGCAGGTAGGGCGCGGGGCGATCCGTGGTGAACGATACGGTGTAGTCGTCATGGGCCTTTACCCCGAGGGAGTCGAGCGGAAGGCGTCGTCCCACGATGTCGGTCCAGTTACTTATGGCCCGAAAGTACCATTCGAACTCGAACCCCGTATCGGGATTCGCCCAGCGGCGGAAGGTGGCCTCGTAGTCACGGGCCGTGAGCGGATGGCCGTCGGCGAAGATCATCCCCTTGCGGATCTCGTACGTCCAGGTCAGTCCGTCTTCGGACAGTTTCCAGGAGGTGGCGCCGGCCGGGTGCAGGTTGAAGTTGCGGTCCACGCGGGCGAGCGGTTCGGCGACCAGGCCCACGCCCCAGGCCTGCTTGTAGGTGGACGTGCCCCGGTCGAGATACCGGTTGTCCGGCGCAAACTGGGTGAGGACCTGGTGTTCCGGCGCGGCCGCGTCAGGAGGCAGTGTCACGCCGAAGGAGTTGACATGCCGTTTCTCCCCGCCGGCTTCCTTTTGACCGTCAACCGGCAGCGCGAGGACGGAAAGGGTGATGAGGACGACGGACGCACCGAGCAGGAGCAAGGGAACCACCGGACGCATTCGCGCTGCCTTTCGCAGTCTGGCCGCGGACTGATCGATTCGGAACAACTGGCGTGTCCCTTGGACGACGGGTTGGATTTCGTGATGGAGTCGCTGATGCATCATACGGAATCGGCATAGGACTGTCAACGATTTCGTCCCGTTACGGCCGCCATAAAACGGGTGACACGAAACGCCCGAGCGATTACTCTATACAGGATCCGAACCGATGTTACCGCCACCTGCTTCGAGGGAACGCGGAGCCTGTGCGGCGGTATCCACAGAAAGGAAATCTGCATGCCAATCGCCACGAGACAACTGGGCACCACGGACGCCTATGTGACCGAACTGGGTTTCGGCAGCGCGCCGCTGGGAGACCTGTTCCAGCCCGTCACGGACGCCAAGTCCCGCGCCACGCTGCGCGCGGCCTGGGGGGCCGGAATCCGCTACTACGACACGTCGCCCTGGTACGGGTACGGCAAGAGCGAATTGAGGCTGGGTGAGCTGCTCCGCCAGAAAAGCCACGGCTCCTACGTGGTGTCCACCAAGGTCGGCCGCGTTTTCAAGGCGACGCGGGACCTGAAGCACTTCGATCAGGGCTTCTGGTGCGGCGGGCTGCCCTTCGACCACGTCTACGACTACAGCTATGACGGGATCATGCGGTCCTACGAAGACAGCCTGATCCGCTTCGGGGTTCACCGTATCGACCTGCTGCTGATCCACGACCTCGACCCCTTCTACCACAACGAGCCGCAAATCCAGGCCTACTTGCACCAGCTGTTCACCAGCGGCTGGCGCGCGCTGGCGGAGCTCAAGGCCTCGGGCGACATAAAGGGCGTGGGCGCCGGCCTGAACAAGACCGGGATGATGCTGCGCTTCCTGGACCTGATGCCCCTGGATTTCTTTATCGTCGCCATGCCTTACACGCTCCTGGACCAGGACGCACTGGACCTGGAACTGCCCCGTTGCGTGGAAGACGGCATCGGCATCGTGATCGGCGCCGTCTTTGCCTCGGGCATCCTGGTCACGGGGCCCACGGAGGATTCGACCTACGGGTACTATCCCGCGACGCCCGAAATCATGGAGAAAACCCGTCGCATACAGGCGGTTTGCGAGCGGCACGCCGTGCCCCTGGCCGCGGCCGCCCTCCAGTTCCCGTTGTTTCACCCGGCGGTCGCGTCCGTCATTCCCGGCGCGGTCAGGCCCGAGTACGTCGAATCGAACCTGGCCAACTATCAGCATCCCATACCTGCCGACCTCTGGGCAGAGCTCAAATCGGACGGGCTGATACGCGACGACGCTCCGGTCCCGGATTAGTCGCTCATGGAATTCGAACTCTGGCAGCTCTTCCTGCTCGCCGGCGTGGGCGTCCTTTCGGGATTCCTGAACGTCATGGCGGGCGGGGGCTCGCTGCTGGCCCTCCCCGTGCTCATCTTCCTGGGCCTGCCGGGAAACGTGGCCAACGGTACCAACCGGGTGGCCATCGTCGCCCAGAACGCATCGGCCGTCACCAGCTTCTTCAGGCAGGGGTATTCGGAGCTTCGCACCATGCTGACCCTCGCGCTCTGCGCCGTGCCGGGAGCGGCGCTGGGGGCGTACCTGGGGACCCAGGTCAGCGGCGAGCTCTTCAACAGGATCCTCGGCGGCCTGATGATCCTGCTGCTGGTCCTGATGAGCAGGAAACCGCGTGACGCGGAGACCACCGAGCAGCCGAAGCGACTCCTCCTGGGGCACATCCTGATGGTCGCGGTGGGGTTCTACGGCGGGTTCATCCAGGCCGGGGTCGGATTCTTTCTCATGGCGGTGCTCTACCGGGTCGTCGGCCTCGACCTCGTCCGCGTCAACGCCTTCAAGGTATTCATCGTCGGTATCTACACCCTGGTGGCGCTGGCCATCTTCGCGGACAAGGGACAGGTGCTCTGGCTGCTCGGGGCCGCCCTGGCCGTGGGTACGACGGCCGGCGGATGGATCGGCGCCCATTACACCGTCAAGCGCGGCGAGGGTCTTATCCGCGTGATCCTGAACGTGGTACTGGTCGTCATGGCGATCCGGCTTCTGATCTGACAGCGATCCGGCTCCTGCTCTGACCCTATCGCAACGGAGTTCATCGTGACCGGCTCCGCAAGCCCTTCCCGTCCGAACGTCATTCTCTGCATCTGCGACCAGCTGCGCGCCTTCGAAGTAGGATGCTACGGAAACGAGGTCGTCCGGACGCCCCACCTGGACCGGCTCGCGTCGGAAGGCGTGCGATTCGAAACGGCTGTTAGCAACAACCCCGTCTGCATGCCCGCCCGGTCCAGTCTACTGTCGGGCCAGTACAGCCGGACCTGCATGGGCGCGCTGGGCAACTTCGCGGAACAACTGGCGTATGGATCCACGACGATGCCCGAGTATCCGGCAGGCGGGCGGCCCCACCTGCCCGCGCCGACGCTTCCGGAGATGTTCAAGACTTTTGGATACGATACGGCGCTGATCGGGAAATGGCACATCCATTCCGCGCCCGGTCCGCTGGGATTCGACTACAGCCTGTATCCGCGGGTCCATCACCGGCACAGCGGGCAGTCCTTCGTGGAGAACGACGGTGAGGAGTTTCAGGTAGAGGGTTTCAGCGTTCGCTTCGAGTCGGACCAGGTCGGCGGATACCTGAGAGACCGGGAGAACCGGGAGGAACCGTTTTTTCTCTACTACAGTATTTCTCCGCCCCACATGCCCCTCATGGACGCGCCCGAAACGTACCTGGGCATGTACGATCCCGCCGATATCCCCCTGCGGCCCAACGTCTACCGGGACGGCCGGCTGCCATACGACGAACATTGGTTCAAGGTCTACCTGTGGGACTTTCTCTTCTACGAAAAAGACCTTCCCTTTACGCGCAAGCTGCCCCCCGGATTCGATCTGCGGCACCTGATCGCCCTGTACTACGGCATGACGACCTGGGTGGACGACATGGTCGGACGCCTCATGCACTTCCTCAAGGCGTACCACCTCGCGGAAAACACCATCGTCGTTTTCCTCTCCGATCACGGCGACAACCTCGGCAGCCACCACCTGTTCAACAAGGGCCGCCTGATCGAAGAGTCCATCCGCGTCCCGCTGGTCTTTCACGGACCGGGCCTCCTTAAACCGCGGGACGACGGCACCACGACGGCCCAGCTCATCGACGTCATGCCCACCTTGCTTTCCCTTTGCGGCGGTTCCGTACCCGCCCACGTCCAGGGGCGCGACCTCGCGCCGGCAGTTTTGGATGGGAACGGACTCAAGGGAGATGAAGGCGTATTCGTGGAGACTTCAAGGGGAGAGATCGGACTGCGCACGTCGACCCACACCTACGGGATCCGCGTCGATCCGAAAAACGGAAGCGTCCTGGATGACCGGGCGTGCCTCTTCGATCTGCAGACCGACCCCTACCAGTTGTCCAACCTGATGGACGCCGGTTGCGACCCGGAGCTGGCGGCCGGGTTCCGGGACCGGGTGCTCGCCTGGCACCACGCAACGCCGTGGATGCACAGCGGCGCATACCGGTGATGGATATGAGCGGGAACTTCCGATGACCGAAGCGAACAAAGATGGAAACAACCGTCTGATCGTGGTGTTGTTCGGCCTCATGTTCGTGGCCGTCGCCGACAACCAGATGATCTCCCCGCTCCTGCCCGACCTGATGGCCGCCTTCGGCATGGGCGCGGGCCGGGCCGGGTTGCTGGTCTCGGTCTACGCCATCGCCGCGGCCGTGGTCTCCTTCGTGATCGGGCCGCTGTCGGACCGGACCGGACGTCGGAAAATGCTCATCATCGCGCTGATGGTATTCACCGCCGCGACCCTGCTTTGCGGCCTGGCGTGGGACTTTGCTTCGCTGGTGGCCTTCCGGGCCGTCACCGGCGCGGCCGCGGGGGTTCTTTCCCTCAATATCACCGCCTGCATTGGGGACCACTTTCCCTACAAGCGGCGGGGCGCCGCCATGGGGCTGGTCATGTCCGGTTACTTCGCGGCCATGATCCTGGGCGTGCCGGCCGGGGCTTTTGTCGCGGAAGCCTGGTCCTGGCGGTGGGCCTTCGGCGCTTTCGCCGGGGCCGGGTTGCTGCTTTGGGCGCCGGCGCTGGCCATCCTGCCCCATCGCGTTGCGGTGGTCAACGCTGTGGGCACAGGCGGCGCGCACGGCACGGGCAGCGCAAACGGCCCTGGCGGCGCGAACGGCGCGGACAGTGCGGCCAGTGCGGTCAGCGCGGTCTCCGTCACCAACCTGGCAAGAAGCTACGGTCGAATCCTCGCGCGCACCGGTCCCCTGGCGGTAATCGCGGCGTCCTTTCTCGTATCGGCTTCCACGGTCGGTTTCATCACCTTCGTGGGGACGTGGCTGCGGGACGCCTACGAGCTTTCGACCGACTGGATCGGCCTGATATTCCTCTTCAGCGGACTGGGCGCGCTGCTGGGCAGCCCAATGGCGGGGTATCTCTCGGATCGTGCGGGTAAAAGGGGCGTCGTTGTGGTGAGCGGTCTGGCGATGGCCGGCCTGCTGGCGGCCATACCCTGGATAACCGGCCTGCTGCCGGTGGTCTTCGCCGGATTCATCCTTACCGGCATCGCCGGGGCCTTCCGCCATGCGCCGCTTCAGGCCCTCGTCACGGCCATGGCATCCGACGAGGAACGCGGCACCCTCATCGCGCTCAAGAACACCGTGGCAGAATTCGGCATCGCCGGGGGAACGGCCTTTTGCGGCGTGCTCTACGTCGCCTTCGGTTATCCTTCCGTCGGAGCGGCCTGCGGCGTCATGGCCACCGCCGCGTCCTTCGTCATCCTGATCTGGGTCCGCGAACCAGGCGGACCGGCCGAAACAAGCGGAACGGTGGAACCGAGCGAACCAGGCGGACCAGGCGGACCAGGCGGACCAGGCGGACCAGGCGGACCGGCCGAACCCGGGCAGACCTGACGGATCAGGATTCGTCGTAGGCGTTAAGGCGTCGCATCCAGATGTTGCGGAACCGGACGGGATCGCCGTGATCCTGCAGTTGCAGGGGGCCCGTGACGGCGTGGGGCGTGTCGTAGTTCGCCAGGTCCCTGTGCCCGGTGGGACCGATGGCCCGTTGGCGGTGGTGCACGACGATCCCGTTGTGGATGACCGTCAAGTGCGCGCCTTTGACCAGCCTGTCGCCGTCCCACGAGGGCGATTCGAAGAAGATATCGTAGGTCTGCCATTCGCCCGGTCCCCGGCTGGCATTGACCAGGGGCGGGTACTGGCCGTAAATGGACGAGGCGGAACCGTCGGCATAGGTCCGGTTGTCGAAGCTGTCCAGCACCTGGATCTCATAGAGACCCAGCAGGAACACACCGCTGTTGCCCCGGCCCTGGCTGTCTCCGACCACCTCTTCGGGCGTGGCCCATTCGAGATGAAGCTGGCAGTTGCCGAAATGCGCGCGGGTCGAGATGTCTCCCGTGCCGTTGACCTCCATGTACCCGTTTTCCACTTTCCAGGCGGCGTCGCCTCCATCTCGGCCGATCCACTGGGCGAGGTCCGATCCGTCGAAGAGCACGACCGCGTCGGAAGGAGGGCTCCCGCTGGCGCCGCCCGGCGTGACGACGCGGGGCTGGGGACGGTCGCCGTCGTGGACGCGCCAGTTGCTGCCGGGTATTACGGAGGTATCGTTGTATCCTACGGAATCCGCCATGGATCGACTCCTATAAGCAAACTTCGTGAATCATGCGTGAGTAGATTTCCACCGCTTCGTAGAGCTGCGGTATTTCCACGTATTCGCCTACCGTGTGGGCCTGTTTGATACTGCCAGGGCCCAGGACCACCATCTCCAGCTGCTCCCTGAAATGGGGGGCGTCGGTCCCGTAGGGCACGGTCTCCGGGCGCTTGCCGCCGGTGACGTCGGAGGCCAGTTGCACGATGGGGTTCGAAGGATCGGCGTAGAAGGGGCGGGATATGCTGCTCGTAACCTCGAAGCCATAGCGTTCGGCCCGCGAAACCAGTTCGTCCGCCAGTTCTTCGCTGTGATCGTCCGGCATCGTACGGAAACAGATGTGACAGGTCGACCGCGCCGCAGAGACGTTCTGCTTCGTGTCGTAGTCGGTGATCACCATGTTGAATCCGTTGGAAGGCGGACTGAACTCCGCGTTCTGATACCGTTCATCGTTTTTGATCTGCTCCGCCATTTCGGCCATTTCGGCCAGGAACGGGGCGATCTTGAAATTGGCGGATTCCCCCAGGCCCGTGCTGGTATGCGCCGCTCTGCCGAGGGCGGTCACCACGATGTGGGCCGCACCCTTGTGGGCGTATACCGGCGTCAGGCTGGTCGGCTCGGCCACCACGCCGTAGGTGGGGCGAACAGCACCCATGATACGAGATTCCGTGGCGACCTGGTGCGCGCCGCCTCCGCCTACTTCCTCGTCGGCCGTCGCCACCACAAGCAGCGGCTTCTTCAGGCGGTCCGCGTCCACCTGCGCGGCGGCGATCATGGTGCAGGCCAGGGGACCCTTCATGTCGCAACTGCCCCGGCCCAGCAACCGGTCGCCTTCGACCACGCCGTGATAGGCGTCCCAGTCCTGCTCCTGTCCCGGCACCGTATCCGTGTGAGACAGGAAGGCCAGGCCGCCTTCGCCTTCGCCCTTGCGTCCGACGAGGCTGACCTTCAGTTCGCCGTTTTCGTCCTCGTAGGTCAGCCGTTCCACTTCGAGTCCGCACGCCTTCATCCGGTTTTCGACCAGGTCGGATATGGCGGCGTTGCTCCACCGGCTGACGGACTTCACATCCACGAATTCCTTCGTCATTTCAACTGGATCCAGCCCCACGGAATCCCCCTCTCGAGATCGTCGTTATCGCACCGTTGCGAGTTGTGCTCAGTCCGTCAGCCAACTCGACATTTCATCACGCAGTTCCGTGTCCGCCCTCAAGTCGAGGGCATCGAAGGCGTTGTCCAGGTGGCCGGCATGACGGGCGCCGACGAGGACCGACGTGATATCGGGATGCCCCATGGTCCAGGCCATGGCCATGCGCACCATGGGAAGTCCCCTTGTATCCGCCAGGGCCCGCAGCCGCTCCACGTTGCGGAAATTCCGGTCGTTGAAGTAGATGTCCGCGTGTCCGGGAATGACGTCGAAGCGCGTGCCGCTGGGGAAGGCGTTCCGGTCCGGCGTGTATTTGCCCGCCAGGAAACCCGCTGCGAGCGGGCTGTAGGACGTGATGCCCACTTCCTCCCGCCGGCACAATGGGAACAGTTCGTCCTGCGCTGCCGGATCGGCCAGGTTGTAAGGCGGCTGGACCACTTCGAAGCGGGCATAGCCCTCACTGGCGCTGGCGTCCAGGGCCTCCCGGAGCTGCGCGGCGTTGAAGTTGCTGCAGCCAACGGTCCCGATTCTTCCGGCCCTGACCTCCTCGTCCAGCGCGGCCAGGCTTTCGGCAATGGGAACCGTTTCATCGGGAGAATGCAGCTCGTAGATGTCCACGCAGTCCACCTGAAGCCGCTCGAGACTGACCCGGAGCGCCCGGGCGATATTCTCCGGCCGGTTGCCGCTGCTCACCTTGGAGCAGATCACCACGTCGTCCCTGCAGCCCCGCGCTTTCAACCATTTTCCGATGATGATCTCGGAAGAACCCATGATATCCGAGGTCTCGCGCACATCATCGACCTTCAGCACGTCCCGCCGGTAGGTCCGGGCATTGCCGCCTCCGTACGCCTCCGCCGTATCGAGCCAGTTAATCCCTCTTTCGATCGCATCATCCAGTATGGCTGCAGAAGCGTCCTCGTCGATCTCGCGACCGAACGTTACGCAGCCCAGGCCAATGAAACTGAGCGCAGTATCGGTGCGGCCGAGTTTTCGGTGTTCCATGCACACTCCCTTGGTGGTTTCCTGCGGATGCCACGGCTGTTAGACGTGTACCGCGGTTGGCTGATGCGGGCCGCGGTTGACTGACACATACCGTGAATGTCTGACGCACATCGCAATGCGCGGGTGGACAAGGTGTGGTGTGAATGTATACCGGTGTGGATCGGGCAGGCAAGGGATGTTTGGCGGGGAGAACGCGGCAGTCCCGGTAAACTGATCGCTCAGAATTCATCGTCTCCGGACCGGACCGGTGAACGCTGGCCGATCAGCCGCATGCGTTCATCCAGCAACCGCTTGAGCTGGTTCAACTTGATCCGGTGTGCAGCGAGTTCCCTTTCGTGTTCCAGGATCATCTGCTGAATGAGACGGGGATCTTCACCGGACCGGGGGTCGTCCGGACCCTCTTCGGTGAGCAGGGGAGCAGAAGGAGCGGCGAGCGGTTTCGGCTGCGCCGCGAGCACCGTGTGCGCCGTATGTTCCACATCCTCCCGAAGGTACTTGATTTCGATCCGCGTACCCACGGGCAGCGTGGTCACGAATTCGGCCAGGACGATGGGATGGTTCATGGAGACACCGTTCACGGCCTGGAGCACGTCGCCCTTGCGCAGACCGACCTGCATGGCGGGACTGTCGGGATATACATCTGAAACGACCATGCCTTCCACGGCGCCCAACATGATATTGCGGTCGCCGCCGATGGTGACGCTTTCCCAGATTTTCTCCACGTGAACGCCCAGCCAGCTCCGGCGTATCTCGCCGTATTCGATGAGCTGACGGGCAAAGGTCTTCACGCGGTTAATGGGTATAACCGCGATCAGGCCGTTGCCTCCATCAGTACCGGAATTGCCCGAACCGGACGCCTGGACCCGGTGGGGATCGGCTACGAGACCGAGCAGGCGCCCGTTCGTGGAGTACACCGCTCCGCCCGAGTAGGCGGAACCTACCACGGCGGTGACCTGGATCATGACGTCTTCTTCCCGCAATCCGTTCACAATCCCCGTCGTCATCGAGGACGGAAAGCCATGGGCGTTGTTCAGCACCAGTACCCAGGACCCCGGACGAACGTCATCGGAATTACCCAGTCGCGCGGTATGGGTCTCCAGGCTGTCGACGCGGATCACGGCGATATCGGATAGCCGGTCCACCCCGACGAGATGGCCCCGGCGGTAGCTGCCATCCCGAAAGTTTACCAGGATATCGTGGGCATGGTCCACGACACCGGCCGTCGTAATGATGAACCCGTCCCTGTGAAGGACCACGCCGGTCCCGATGGAGCGTTCCCAGTCCGTGAAGGTCTGACCGTTCACCGTATTGATGAACTTGCGCTGCACGATCACACTGGCGACCGTCGGTTCCACGCGTTCGACGAGACTGACGATCTCCCGTTCGAGGTTATGCAGGTACGGTGTGGTCTGCGCGTGGACCCGGCGATCGTCGCCCGGGTGTGCGAGGCAGGCCATCAGTGCGGCCCAGATCAGGGGCCGGAGGCGAACGGTCCGGGGATGGTGATTGGAATGAGTACCGAACATGGTCGATCAGAACGATATGCGGACACGCTTGAGAGGAGCGGTCGGGCCCGATGACGCCGGCGCGTCGGGCGCGTCGGGCGCACCGTTTGTGCCGGCCGCACGCTGCGAATCGCGAAGTTCGGCGGTGCCAACGGTTTGCAGCAGGTCTTCCGGCGCCGGTCGATCCGGATCGCCGCCGGCCACCATGTTCCGGCCGAAGGCCTCGTCGAACAGGGTTGGATCGAGGCGCATGCCCGTACCCGCCGTAACGAACCGGATCCCATGGGTCATAGGCTCCATGGTCCTGACAGTGAGGATGCCTGGTCTGTCGCCGGTTATGCGATTTGTGGTATATGGGAGACTGGTTGCTGCAGGTGTGGTGGGATTTGTTGCCTGTTCCGTGTTCGTTGCCGGTCCTGTCGCCATGTGTGGCGCGAGTTCCCGATCCAGGGGAAAGGGCGAAATGGGATCGGGCGGCGCAAGTTCGGATTCGATGGGCGTCGGCAGGGAAAAGGCCGTCGCAGGAACTGCAGGCGAATCGGACCTTGCCGTCGGGCCGGCCACGAAGGCGAAACCGCCGATTACGGTTATGGTCAGGATCAGGCTGGTCGCGAATACCAGTTGAACGGGTCGTTGCCGGCTGAGTTCGCCCAGTTCGGTAAAGGCCGCCGATAGGCGTTTCAACCAGGAGGAGGCGTACAGCTCGCGGGCAACTTCCCGGTTCAGCAGGTTGCCGAGTTGTTGTTCGAACATCGGCCGGGGGGATAGGGCGGGAAGACTCTTCACGGCCCGCATGGCGCTTTCCATGTCCTGCATCCTGAGCCGGCACCGGGGACATCCGTTCAGGTGAAATCGAAGCTCGTCTTCAGCGGCCTTCGACAACTGACCGTCCAGGTAGTCCGACATCTGCCGCTCATATCCACTGCAATTCAAAACGTCCTTCCTCCTCAAAGTAGCTCTACCTGCCACTGTCTCAACATTTCCTGCAGTCTCAGCCGTCCCCGGTTGACCCGCGACTTGACGGTTCCCGTAGGACAGCGGAGGATCTCGCCGATCTGCTCGTACGAAAGCTCCTCGATGTCACGCAGCACGATCACGGACTTGTATTTGTCCGGCAGCTGATCGATCGCGTGCTGTATCGCCCGGCCCAGTTCGTTCTGCTCCAGGTGATCGCCGGGTCCCGCACTCGTGTCCGGCAGATCGATGCTTTCACGCGTGCTGTTCTCGTGGGGCGAAGCGTTCAGGGAGAAGAACTGGCGGCGTTTCCGCTTGCGCAACTCGCTTCGGGCGAGATTGAGCGCGATGGTATAGATCCAGGTGGATAGATTGGAGATCGCCTTGTAGTTATGGCGGTTCCGGTAGACACGCAGAAATGTCTCCTGCACCAGGTCTTCCGCGCATTCCGTGTTGTGGACCATGCGGTAGATGCAGTTGTACAACCGGGTACGGTATCTACCGACGATCACCTCGAACGCACGTATATCGTCCCGCTGGACTCGGACGAACAGCACTTCGTCCGTCAGCGTCAGCTCGTCCAGAACGCCGGACTCGATATCGGTGACCTGCACCGCGTTTGTGGAGGTATTGTCGGCCATTTTTTGTCCACCCATACCGCGTTATACGCCGCGCGGGGGATTCGGTTTCAAAAAACACCTCAGCGTCCGGTTACCAGTCCGGCCAGGCCACGCGGGTCGTACCGGATTCCGGCCGTCCGGGTCGGGCTGTGCCGGCCATCCAGGTCAAGCCGTACCGGTCGTGTCGGTACAGCATCGACTGAACGCTTTGCTGATTCAGAATATAGAACTACGCCGCGTCCGTGTCAACCGGACCGTCAAGCCCGCACTTCGCTCACGTCGTGAATGGTATACTGGTAGCCCTGTTCCGTCAGAAAGAGCTGCCGGTTCACGGCATAGTCCTGGTCCAGCGTGTTCCGCGTGATGAGCGAATAGAAAATGGCGGCGGAACCGTCCGCCTTGGGTCGGAGGATACGGCCCAGTCGTTGGGCTTCCTCCTGGCGGGATCCAAAGGTGCCCGAAATCTGTATCGCCACGTTGGCGTCCGGCAGGTCGATGGCGAAATTCGCGACCTTGGACACCACGAGGCGCTTGAGTTCGCTGTTTCTGAACCGGGTATACAGATCGAGGCGGGCCTGGAGCGGTGTGCTGCCGGTGATCAGGGGAAAATCGAACAACGCGGCGATCTGCTTGAGCTGTCGTACGTAAAGCCCGATGATCAGGACCTGGTCCGATGGGTGTTGTTCCAGCAAGGCGCGGATGATCTCGGTCTTGCGGCTGTTCTCAGAGGCGATCCTGAACTTGTCGCGGCGATTGGCCACGGCGTAGGACATGCGCCGGGCTTCGGGCAGGTCGATCCGTATTTCGCGGCAGTATGCCTCGGCGATCCAGCCCTGGCGCTCAAGGAGCTTCCAGGGCATGTCGTACCTGCGGGGGCCGATCAGGCTGAAGACGTCGTCCTCCCGCCCGTCTTCGCGGACCAGCGTCGCGGTCAGCCCGAGGCGCCGCCGAGCCTGGATCTCGGCCGTGTACCGGAAAACGGGAGCGGGGAGCAAATGGACCTCGTCGTAGATGATGAGGCCCCAGCCTTTCTGGTCGAAGAGACCGAAATGCTCGAATTCGTCCCCTTTGCTCTTCCTGTAGGTCAGAATCTGGTAGGTGGCCAGGGTCACGGGCCGGATCTGTTTTGATTCACCCGAATATTCGCCGATATGCTCTTCCGAAAGCGAGGTCTTCTCGATCAGCTCCTCCCGCCACTGACGCAGGGCCACCGTGTTGGCCGTCAGCACGAGGGTGTGGCACTTCAGCACGGCCATCGCGCCGAGGGCCACGATGGTCTTCCCGGCGCCGCAGGGCAGCACGATGACCCCGTTGCCTCCTTGCGGCTCTCCGTTCATGTGAAACGCGCCGACCGCGTCCTGCTGGTAGTCGCGCATGCTGAAGGACTTCCGGTCTCCGGCAGCGGTGCGCAGGCTGATTTCCAGCGGGGCGCCTTCGACGTATCCCGCCAGGTCCTCCACGGGAAATCCGACCTTGATCAGCGCCTGCTTGATGTGGCCCCGGAACCGGTCTCCCACCTGCACCCTGCGCTCGTCCAGGGGCTGCGCGAGGAACTGCTTGACCGATGGAAGTCCGGAAACCTCAGCGATCAGCGTGGGGTCCTCGGATTCGAGGATCAGCCTGCCGTCTTCCTTGAGCAGCCGGAGCTGACCGTACCGGTCGATGAAATCGTAAATCTCGCGCCGGATGTTCTGCGGGATCTCGTACTTGCTCAGGCTTTCGAGCGATTCGAGTACGCCGTCGGCGTTCAGGCCGGCCGAGGCGGCGTTCCACAGGGACAGCGGGCTCAGCCGGTATACGTGGATGTGCTCCGGGGACTTTTCCAGTTCCGCGAACCGGGAGAGCGCGTCCCGGGCATCCTCGTAGCGCGGATGGTCGACTTCGACGAGGATGGTACGGTCGCTCTGTACGATCAATGGATTCTTCAGGTCAGGCAATAAAACCCCCGGGGGTTCCGTTCTGCATAGCTGCTTGCGCGTACGATGCATCCGGCGCCGCTCATCGGCGTCTGGCGTGCGCTCAGTGGCGACAATCGCTGCTCAATGCCGCCAGGCGTCCTCGACACGGTCAAAGGGTGTACATCCCGCGCGGATCAGGCACGGCGTACCGGTGGATACGTCCACCACGGTCGATGGCTGGTCCGAAGGCGATCGTCCTCCATCGAGTATCAGGTCGACACGGTCACCCAACTGGGCGGCCACGTCCTCCGCCGTCAGGGGTTCCGGCTCACCGGAGCGATTGGCGCTGGGCGCGGTCACGGGTCCGCCCGCCGCTTGGCACAGGGCCCCGGCGATCGCCGCGCCGCTGTGCCTGACCCCGATCGTGGAGCCACCGCCCAGCAATTCCCGCGGCACGCAGTCCAGCGCGGGAAAGACCAGCGTCAACGGTCCGGGCCAGCAGGCGTCCATCACCGCATGGACACCTGCGGGGATGCACCGGACCAGGCGGGCCAGGTCCTTCCTGTGGGAGACGAGTACCAGGATCGGCTTCGATGCTTCCCGGCCCTTGGCTTCATAGACCCGCCGGATCGCGGAGGGATTGGTTCCGTCCGCGCCCAATCCGTAAACCGTTTCGGTCGGAAAAGCCACGAGGCCCCCGTCGCGGACGATGCCCGCGGCCTCCTGCAGTACGGTAAGGTCCGGCCGTACCGGATCGACAGTCAGTACTATCATGGTTTCGCAATTGCTCGATCGACCAGACGCGCATCGCGACGGAAACGCCGGGTCCCCTCCCCGGTAAACCCGCGCCGGCCTAGGCCATCCTGCGCAGGCCCTTTTGACCGATGTCCCTTCGGAAATACCGGTTCTCGAACCGAACCCGGTCCACCGCCTCGTAGGCCCGGTCGATGGAGCCCGCGAGATCGTCGGCCAGGGCCGTAACGCCCAGGATCCGGCCGCCGTTGGTCACCAGGTTTCCATCCCGCATGGCCGTATCGGCATGGAAGGCGAAAACATCGTCCGTTCCGTCCAGTCGATCCAGCCCGCTTATTTCCATCCCTTTCTCGTATTCCCCGGGATATCCACCGGAGGCCACCACCACACAGGTCGCGGCCTTCCGCTTCCAGGTCAGGGACCGGTCGGGCATCCTGCCCTCGCTGATCCCGACCGCCAGTTCCGCGAAATCGTCTTCGAGGAGCGGCAGGATGACCTGGGCCTCGGGATCGCCGAACCGGCTGTTGAATTCCACCACCATCGGGCCCTTGCCGGTCATCATGATACCGCAGTACAACACCCCTCTGAAAGGCCGTCCGCGCTTCCTCATGCCGAGGACCGCGGGTTCGATGATCCGTTCCAGGATGTCTCCCATCGCGCCATCGTCGATGACCGGAGCCGGTGCGTAAGCGCCCATTCCACCGGTATTGGGTCCTGTATCGCCATCGTGGATGGGCTTGTGGTCCTGCGAAGGGACCAGCGGAAGAACCCGCTCGCCATCGGTCAACGCGAATACGGACGCCTCCTCGCCTTCCATGAAGGCCTCCACCACCACGTTCCGGCCCGCATCGCCGAACATCCTGTCGGTCATCACAACGTCAAGGGCCTTCATGGCCTCCTCGACAGTCCGGCACACCAGCGCGCCCTTGCCGGCGGCCAGGCCGTCGGCTTTGATCACGATCGGCGCACCCTGTTCGTTCACGTACGCCCGCGCCGCGTCCACGTCTGAAAACACCGCGAACGCGGCCGTGGGAATGCCCTCCTCCTGCATCATCTGCTTGGCGAACACCTTGCTCCATTCGATCTCGGCGGCCGACCGTGTCGGACCGAAGGCCCGTATCCCCAGGCTTTCCACCGCGTCGACCACGCCGGCTTCCAGTGCGCCGTCGGGTCCCACCACCACCAGGTCCACCCCGTTTTCGCGGGCAAAACCGGCGATCCCGCGGGCGTCCTCCGGTGCGATGGCGACGCACTTTCCAAGCGCGGCAATGCCCGGATTGCCCGGAGCGGCGTACAGGTCTTCCACGAGGGCCGACCGGCGAAGCGCCCAGGCCAGCGTGTGTTCTCTTCCTCCCTTGCCGACGACAAGTACGTTCATGGTGTCTCCGGATTACGGGGCGGCGGGCTCATGAACATCGAATCCATACCCCTCGTCATGCGCGAATGAATATGATCCGCTCGCGTCCGTCCGCGTTCCGTAGGGTGGACGGTGAAACCATTGAAATGGCGTCGGCGTTCATATTGTATAATGAATACGCTGTGCCTGTTACGTCGCAATCGGGGATGACCGCGGGACCGCATGGAATCCACCCGGACCCTCAATAAGATGATGATCAGCGAGATCGGGAAAGTTACAGAAACACAGGGGGATTGTCAAGGCGTGAACACGAAAAACACCATCGGGCGCACGCCCCGAAATCCATTGACAGGGTACATCCCTGCTTTAGTATTACTTAGTTACTTAAATATCAACCGGCGACCTCCCTTGTATGCAACCTGAAGGTCGTTTCTTGCGCGAACCTGGTCGAATCCCGGGCGGAAGACCGGGACGAAGGAGTCTGGCCATATGTCGACCCTGAAGAAACCGAAATACGCCATCCTGCTGGTCTTTGTCGCAGTCGGGTCGTTCCTGCTCGGCAACGCGGCCGACCGGACGATCCACGCGGCGGACAACATCTTCTCGAGCACCAGGCTGCTGATGGGCGTGCTCAACCTGGTCAACGACAACTATGTGGAGGAGGTAGAGCCCGGCGAGTTGATCTACGCCGCGATCGACGGCATGCTCGAGGTGCTCGACCCCCATTCCAGCTTCCTGAGCAAGGAGAGCTTCGCCGAAATGGGCGAGCGCTTCAGCGGGAAGTTCTACGGGATCGGGATCGAGTTCGATGTACTGGACGGATTCCTGTACGTGATTTCCGTGATCGACGAATCGCCGTCGGAAGCCGTCGGCCTGCAATCCGGAGATCGTATCGTCCGGATCGACGGTGAATCGGCGATCGGCATCAAGCACGACGAGGTGAGGCAGAGACTGCGCGGAGAGAAAGGGACCAGGGTGGACGTAACTATCGAACGGCCCGGCGTCGACGAACGGTTCGACGTGACGATTACCCGGGACAGTATCCCCATTCGCAGCGTCAGGACGTCCTTCATGCTGGAAGACCAGACGGGATACATCCAGTTGATCCGGTTCGCCAAGACCACTTCGCGTGAACTGGAAACCGCCCTGGACCGGCTGCAGCAGGCCGGCATGGAACGGCTGATCCTCGACCTGAGAGGCAATTCGGGGGGATACCTGGACCAGGCGGTCGAAGTGTCCAGCAAGTTCATACCCGAAGGCCGCGTAATCGTCAAAACCATGGGAAGGAACCGGAGCTCCAACCAGACCTTCAAATCGATAAGCGGCGTAAACCACCGGGAAATGCCCCTGGTGATCCTGCTGGACCACCGCTCGGCCTCCGCTTCCGAGATCGTGGCGGGCGCCGTGCAGGACTGGGACCGGGGCGTAATCGCCGGAACCCGCAGCTTCGGCAAGGGTCTCGTTCAGACCCTCTTCGCGGAGCCCCATCTGACGGACGGTTCCGCGCTCAAGCTGACGACGGCCAGGTACTACACTCCGAGCGGCCGGATGATCCAGCGCGACTATAAGAACAAGTCCTTCCAGGAATACGTCGAAGGCTCGTTCAGCGAAGCTGGTGAGACCGGCGAGGCCGGGTACGAAACAGGATCCGATACGGAAACCGGTACGGAATCTGATACGGATGAGGATCGCGCGAAAGAGGCGGAACAGGCAGACCAGGCGGAACAGGCAGACCAGGCGGAACAGGCAGACCAGGCAGGCCGCGCAGACGAAGCTGACCACACGGACATCACGGAGCGCACGGAATTCACCACCGCCGCCGGGCGAACGGTCTATGGAGACGGCGGCATTTCTCCCGACGTCGTGATCCCGGCCCCGAAACGCACGTACCCCTTCGTAATCGGCAAGTACAGGGGATGGGTGCCTTTCGACCGGGCCTGTTTCGAATTCGCCAACGCCTACAGCGTATCCCAGGCGGACCGGCAGGACCTCAGGGATGATTTCGACGTCTTCCTGCAGGAATTCCAGGTCGAAGAAGCGATGCTGGAAGCGTTCAAGGTCCAGGTCCGGGACTCGGGGATATCATTCTCCGACGAGGAGTTCAACGACGACCGGGACGTCATCGAACTCCAGCTGAAGCGGGCGCTCGCCCGGAACCTCTGGGGTGACGAGGAAGCCAGCCGCGTGGCCGCGGCCGGCGACGAGCAGCTCCAGCAGGCCCGCCAGCTGTTTTACTCTCACGAAATGCTGGTACAGCAATAGCGTAAGTCGTTAGAAGCTCGAGGACTGACCGTGCCGAGCAAAACAACCCTCTCTACCTGGCACGCGCTGCGAGACCGGCTTCACGCGCTACGCATCCGAAGCCGGTGGATCGTCATCGTCGAAGGGGTGTTCACCGCCGGCGCGCTGATCTGCATCCTCGTCCTTTCCCTCGCCGCGCTCGAATCCTACCTGTATCTCGACCGGACGGTTCGCCTGGGTCTGATCGCGGCGGGGATCCTCCTCATCGCGGCCTGGCCGGTCCGGTGCTGTCTGGACCGCCTGCGTAACGGTTTGTCCGACGAGGACCTCGGGCGGCGGGTCGATCGCCAGTATCCCGACCTGAACGACCGTGTCACCGTGGCCCTGCAACTCGCCGAACAGCGGCAGGCAGGTTTCAATGCTTACGGGACCTCTCCCGCGCTATTGGACGCGGCGGTGTCGGATACCACGCGGCACACCGAAACGGTGGATTTCAACGAAGCGGATCAGCGGCACCGTATCGCACGGTCCGCCAGGGGATTCGGCATTGCCGCACTGCTGGCGCTGATCGCGATGGCCGCTTATGGCGCACCGTTATCGGGCGCGCTGAACCGCCTGGCAAGCCCCCTGACCCATTTCCAGCCTCCGCAACGCACGTTTCTGAGCGTAGCGCCGGGCGATGTGGAAGTCACATCGGGCGGACAGGTCACGATCATGGCCGAAGCTTCCGGGGAGCGACCCGACCGGACCGTGCTGCAACTGGTCTCCGACGACGGACTGCGGAATGCCGTGGAGATGAAGGTCACGGCGCCGGCAACCTACGCCCACACCGTGCGTGAGATCCGGGAAAGCCTGACCTATGTCGTCGAAGCGGGCGACGCCGTCACCCCTCCCTTCCGAATCAACGCCATTGATCGCCCGTTCCTCGGCGCGCTGCACCTGACCTATCACTATCCGGCCTACACCAGGCTGGCGCCCAGAACCACCACGGAAGGCGGAGATATCGTCGCATTGAAAGGAACGAAGGTAGACCTGGCCGCCGTGAACGCGGGCCGGGACCTGTCGGAAGCGGCGCTTTACCTCGAGCATGCGGACAGGCCGATAACCATGGAGGTGGTGAACGACACGGCCGCGGCGCCGCTGACCGTGCTGACCGATGGGCGGTACCGTATCTCGCTGCGCAACGCGGACGGACACGAAAACGTGAATCCCGCCTGGTACCGGATCATCGCATTGCCGGACCGCATGCCGTCCTTGCGGATCCTGTCTCCGGGCCGGGACATCGACCTTACCGAGAACATGGTCGTTCCCTTCCTGGTATCGGCCACGGACGACTTCGGTTTCTCCGCCATGAACCTGATCCATCGCAAGGAACCCGAAGGCGAAGAGCGGGTCAAGCCCATCCCCGTGGACACGGCGTCCACGATGATGACGCAGCCCTTCGTCTGGGACCTCTCCAATGAAAACCTGTTTCCCGGGGACGTGGTCTCCTATCGAATCGAACTCTATGACAACGACACGGTTTCGGGTCCCAAACGGGCGGTAAGCCGAACCTACACGGTCCGGTTTCCATCGATAGAAGAGATCTACGAACAGATCGACCATACGCAGGAGCAGCAGGTCACCGACATGGAAGACCTGCTGCAAGAGCAGGAGGAATCGAAGAAGAAGATCGAAGCGCTGAACCAGACGCTCGAGCAGAAGGCAAGGCAGGAGGCAGAAGGGGTTCAGACGGAAGAATTGACCTGGGAGCAGAAGAAGGAAATCGAGTCCGTCCTGGCCGGCCAGGAAGAGGCGACCGACGAACTCCTCAAGGCGGCCGAAGCGGTGAAGGCGGCCATGGAAACCCTCGAAGACCACGATTCGATGAGCCAGGAACTCATCGACAAGATGGACCAATTGAGAAAGCTGTTTCAGGAGATTGCCACGCCCGAACTGCTGGAGGCCATGCGTGACCTGAAACAAGCCCTTCAGTCCATCGACGACGAACAGCTGAAAGCGTCGATGGAAGCCTTCGAATTCGAGCAGGAGGAGTTCCTGAAACGGCTGGAGCGGAGCCTTTCCATACTGAAGCGAATCCGGACGGAGCAGCAGTTGATGGCCGCCGCGCGTCAGACAAAGGAACTCGCCGTCCGGCAGGACGAACTGCGCTACGCCACGGAGAATACGTCAGACGGCAGAGAAGGGATGGACCTGGCGGAAAAGCAGGAGCAGTTGGGCACGGATACGGGTTCCCTGCAACGCGGACTAGAGCGTCTGGCCGACGAAATGGAAGCGTTCAGGGACATGCCCTCTGAAAGCGTTCGGGACGCATCAATGGAAATGGAACGCCAGGAAATGAAGGGTTCCATGGAACAGATCACTTCGCAGCTCAGACTGGGCAGGATGCAGAAGGCGATGGAAGGCCAGACTGAAATGTCCCAGGCGCTCACCAGCCTGGGTCAGCAACTGCAGGAGATCCAGGACCAGCTACAGGAAGACCGGATGCAGGAAATCGCGGAGGGCATGCGCCGCGCGATGCACCAACTGGTCGATCTCTCCGTCGGCCAGGAGGACCTTAACGAACGCACGCGTCAGCCGGGCGGGTCCGTCACACGCATTGATATCCTTTCGGAAGACCAGCAGGGTCTATCGGATGGCGCATCGCTCGTAACCAACGACCTCGTATCCATCGCCCGGAAGACGATGTTCATCTCGCCGGCTATCGGACGAGCGCTGGGAGAAACGCTGAACAGCATGGATCGCGCGGAGGGCCACCTGGCCGAACAGGAGCGCGATTCCGCGTCAGAGGAGCAACTGGCTGCCATGGAGGCGCTGAACGAAACCGTGCTCGCCCTGCAGCGGGCCATGCGCAACATGGCGAATTCCGGTTCGTCCTCCGGCATGATGGACCTCATCGAACGGCTGCAGGGCATGGCGAGGCAGCAGACCGGAATCAACGATCAGATGAACCAGATGATGGACGGGTCGGATGGGGAAATGGATCTGCAGACCCAGGCGCAGGTTTCCAGGCTGGCGGCGCGGCAGGAAGCATTGCGGAAAAGCCTCGAACAACTGCGGCGGGAACAGCAGGCCAACCAGGGCCAGGTCCTCGGACGGCTTCAGGAAATCGAGAAGGAGATGGAAGACACGGTACGGGAACTGCAACAGTACCAGATCGACCCCGCCCTGGTGGAGCGCCAGCAACGGATCCTGTCCAGGCTGCTGGATGCTTCAAGGTCAATACGCGGCCAGCGACGCGAGGAAAGGCGTCGGGCCGCCCCGGGCGAGGACCTGGCGACCCGCCCGTCTCCCGGCGATCTGTCCGAAGACCTGATCCGGTTCGAACGCACACTGCGTGACGATGTTATGGGCCGTTTCGAGGAAGGCGCTTATCCCCAGGAATACGAAGCCCTCATCCGCGCCTATTTCCGTGCGCTATCAACCGTTCCGGTCGTGAACTAGGCGGTAAATGTGATTCGCAGCCCCAAAGCGCTTCGCGGCATTGCCTTACCGCGACATACGCATCGCGCAGGCGGTCTTGCATTTCCGCGACGTACGCATCTCGCAGGCGGTCTGCTCGCCGTGTTGCTGGTGGTTCAGGTCCTCCTGCCCTCGAGCGTCGAGGGACAAGTCAACCGGGCCGCCGACCTGAACCGGCGGATCGAACAGGCCAGGAGCCTGGAACGCCTCCGGCAGTATGACCGCGCCGCCGTCCTGTTCGAACGGGTGCTGCAGGACGACCCGGATAACCGGTCCGCCCTGAACGGCGCCCTCAGGCTGTACTTCCGGCTGGAAGCGTACGACAAGCTGATCCCTCTGCTCGAAACGAACATCACAAAGTCTCCCGACGATTCAAGAATGCGCGGCAGGCTCGCCGAAGCGCTTTTCGGCGCCGGACGGGACGACGAAGCGGAGGAACAGATCCGAATCATGCTGGTACACTTTCCGCAGAGCGAATCGGCCGTAAGCCAGATCGCGAATATGCACCTCGACAGGCAGGCGTACGACCGGGCCATTCAGACTTATCTGGACGGCCGGAAGCGACTGGGCAAACCGGAGGCTTTCGCACTGGCCCTCGCCAGTGTCTATACCAGTGCGTTCGAGGTGCCGGGCGCCGTCCGGGAATTCACGCGTTGGTTGATACAGCAACCCGCCCAGTGGCGTATCGTCAACGACCGGATCGACCTGCTCGCGTCGATCGGAAGCCGGGAACTCGTGGAACAGGCATTGCGGTCGGCAGTGGCTGAACACCGTGACAGCAAGGACGCCCAGGACCTACTCGGCAGCTTCTATCTACGGTCCGGAAAGCCGGAGAAAGCGCTCGCGGCGTACCGTGAAGCGGACCGGCTGGACGGGGACAGCGGGAAATACCTGGTCCGGTATGCCGATTGGGCGTTGCGGGAGGGGCACCACCAGGACGCCATCGATACGTACCGGGAGTTGATCGGGGCGAATGGGTCGGAAACCCTGCGCGCCGAGGCGTATACCGGCCTTGCCCTGGCGTTCCGGAAGCTCGGCGGCATGGACGATGCCGCCGATACCTACCGGCAGACCATCGCGCGGTATCCGAATACGGGGTACCGAGACGAAGCCATGTCCAACCTGGCGAACCTGCTTCTGGTCCACTATCGGGACGCACCACGGGCGCTCGCCATGTACCGTTCACTGCTGGCGGACGCTTCCGCGCAGGAGTACAGGGAGAAAGCCCGGTTCGGCATGGCGGAATGTTACGTCGCCCTGGGCAGCCTGGAGGACGCGATCGTCCAGTACAACGCCATCCTAGAGCCGGGCGGCGAACCCATCGAAGCCGAGGCCCGGGCACGGACGCAATACCACCTGGGTGAACTGGCGTTGTTCCAGAACCGCCTGGACGATGCCCTGGGCCATTTCCAGGATACGGCGGACCGCTTTACGGGCAGCCCCTATGCCAACGATGCACTGGCGTGGACCATCCTGATTGCGGAAGGCCGCCAGGGCGGAGACGGCCCGCTTTCCGATTATATCCGCTCGGTGCTGCTGCGACGCCAGTACAAGGACCAGGAGGCTTTGGAAGCCTGCAAGTCGATTGTCGAAGAAAACGCGCAAAGCCCGATCGCCGACACCGTCATCCTGGACATCGGGATGTTGCTCGACCGGATGGACAAGCCGTTCCAGGCCGTCGCGGCCCTGCAGGACCTGATCGAGCGATATCCGGAGAGCCGACGTGTCGCCACCGCCCGCTGGCGGATCGCGGAAATCTACGAGACGAAGATCGGCGACATCCCCCGGGCACTCACCGAGTACGAGACCCTGCTCCTGTCTCACCCCGACCACTTCCGGAACGACGCCGCCCGCCGCAAGATCCGGGAACTGACCGAAGACCATCCCCCCATGCCGTGACCATGTCCCGACCGCTTCACATTCACCTGGTGGCCGTCTGCGGCACGGGCATGGGCGCGCTCGCGGTGATGCTCAAGTCCCTGGGACACCGGGTCACAGGTAGCGACGAGAACGTATATCCCCCGATGAGCACGGTACTTTCGGAGCAGCAGATACCCGTGTTCGAGGGTTTCTCTGCCGCCAACCTGGATCCTCAGCCGGACCTCGTGGTCATCGGAAACGCCGTTTCCCGGGGCAATCCCGAGGCCGAAGCCGTCCTGGACCGGAAGATCCGGTACGCTTCCATGCCGGAGACGCTCAAGTCCTTCTTCCTGTGGGACCGCAAATCGATCGTGGTCACCGGTACACACGGCAAGACGACGACGACGGCGATGCTCGCCTGGGTGCTCACCGAGGCGGGCCTGGATCCCAGCTACATCGTCGGCGGCGTGCCCATCGGCTGGCAGACCGGGGCGCGGCTGGGATCGGGCGACCTGTTCATCCTGGAAGGCGACGAATACGACAGCGCCTTCTTCGACAAGCGGGCGAAGTTCCTTCACTACCTGCCCGACACGGTAATCATCAACAATGTCGAGTTCGATCACGCGGACATCTACGATTCGATCGACGAAATCGCGCTTTCCTTCCGAAGGCTGGTCAACATCATCCCTGAAACCGGGCTGTTGATCGGTCCGGAGGACGATGAGCACGTCCAGGCAATCGTTTCCCACGCATACTGTGCCGTTCACACCATGGGCATTTCACCGGGCGGGCGCGCGTCGTCAGGCGAGAGCGCGTCGTCGGGCGCCCGGTGGTCGGCGCGCAACCTTTCCTTCGATCCCGAGGGCACGTCCTTCGACCTGTATGAGCGAGACGAGCACCGCACCCGGCTGTCGACGGGCCAACTCGGCGACCACAATGTCCGGAACGCCCTGGCCGTGGTCGCCGCGGCACGCCATTACGGGGTATCATGGCCGGACCTGGCGCGGGGTCTCGCGTCCTTCCCCGGCGTGAAACGACGTCTCGAAATGCGGGGCGAAGTGAATGGCATCACGGTCTACGACGATTTCGCCCACCACCCCACGGCCGTCGAGGTCACGCTGGATGCCCTCAGGAAAGCCGCGCCCGGGCGGCGGACCTGGGCGGTGTTCGAACCCCGATCGGCGACCACCATCCGTCAAAACTTCCAGGACGCCTATGCCACCGCGTTCGATCAGGCAGACCGCGTGCTGGTCGCACCGGTCTACCTGCCCGAGAAGGCACCCGTCGGTAACCGGTTTTCGGTGGAAGAACTCGTGGCGGGGCTGCGTGAACGTGGCGTGGATGCCGAAGCTCCGGGCAGCGTGGAACAGATCGTGTCGCTATTGGCCGGACAGGCGGCGCCGGGCGACCGGATCGTATTCATGAGCAATGGGGGTTTCGGCGGCATCCACGAAAAGGCACTGCACAGGCTGCAGCGCGGGGGAGCGGCGGAGTCTGGCTAGTCAAGCGGCGGGCGATTTCTGGTGATGGTCGCGGTCCGACGACGGATGGAGTCGGGCAGCAGTCGAGGTCAGGCGGCGGCACCGGTCAGGCGGCGACCGGGGTCAGCCGTACCGCACGTACACCTCGACGTCCAGCACGTTGCCGGCGGCTTTGTACTGCTGCCGGAGCGTAGCCTCGTGGACGAATTCCGCGTCCCGCAGTGCGGCGGTCTTCGAGTCGTCGTCCGGTTCAACGTGGCAGAGCACCTTGCGTCCGGGCGGCAGGGCAAACGACTCGAGTAATGGCTTCAGTAGTGCCTCGAAGTCGGAATGAACGGTCAGGTCGAGAAGCATGGTCTCACCGCGCCAGCGGATATCGGGCACCAGGGTCGCGTAACCCGCTACCGCGCCGTGCTCCGTAACCACCAGCCGGACCTGGACATCGTCCTCTTCCCGCGTTTCCTTCATCAACCACATGTAGGCCCCTTCGAACATGCGCGGCCCAATATGCCCCAGTCCCACGTTGCGAAGGTATGGCGGACCGGCCTGGGCACAGAGCACGTTCAGTGAAGGCCAGTGCTGCCAGTCCCCCGGTATCACTCGGGCTTCGCCGCTCCTGTCGCCGCGGGCTTGGCCGGCCCTGTCGTCGCGGGAATGCTCGGCCTCGAAAGACTCCAACTCCAGACCGGCGTCGGACATGTACTTCATGTGGCCCGACTCCGGCACGACGCTTCGGAAGCCAAAGCCGTGGTAGAGGTGGTAGGGATGAGTGTCGTAACCGGTGGACAGCGTCAGGTACCGGCCGCTCCGGGCATTGAAATCGGCCATCTGTTCGGTCATGACGAACCGGGCTATGCCCTTGCGGCGGTGTTCCGGCGCGGTGTACACGTGGCTCAGGATGCCGATGCCGTCGTGCTCGCTGACCATGATGTTGCAGACTGATCGGTCGTTCAGGCGGCCAAGGTAGAACCGGGTTTCGAGGGCACTGACCCGCCCGGCGAACACCTCGTCGAGGTGCCACTGATCATTGCGCGACTTGTGCGCCAGGATCGGACGGACAAGCGACGCGTGGTCGGCGTCCGGTCCATGATCGTCGGCCGGAGCGTGGTTGTCCATCGGTGTGCGTTCGTCCGGCGCAGGGTCGTCCGGCGCAAGGACGACGCCGATTGCGAGCGTCTCGCCCGTGCGGAGGGTCTTGTCAGCGATCGGTGTGTACATAGGGTGAGAGAGGGCCGAACGGCAAGGGTAAGGACCAGCGTACGGGCCTGGGGTGCAGGCTTGAATGCGGCCCAGGGTACGGTCTTGATTGAGGGCTTGTGTTCGGGCCGGACCTAGGTTATGGGCTGATTACGATCCAGGGTCAGGACTCGGTCTGCCCGGAGCGGCCCAACACGTAGCCAACGGCCATCCCGGCCAACGCCACCTGCACCGTATCGATGACGACCTTGACCAGGGTACCAGTGATGTTCAGCATGGTGGTCATGCCGAACAGGCTCAATCCGAGGAACAGGTGGAGGAGCAACCCGAAGGCCGCACTGGTCCCGAGCGCTTTCATCGCGCCGGTGTGGCCCGTCCAGCAACCGAGCAGGACGGTCAGCAGCGCCCCCATGGCCACGGCGCCCAGCACGATCGTCCACGCGTTCGGGCTGGACTTCATGACCAGTTCGGGGGCCGTCACCGCGAAACCTTCGAACAGACCGCCGAACAAGGCACCGGTGACCAGACCCAGTAACAGCACCATGACGGCGCCGGTCACGGTCGCCACTGTGAATCGTTGCGCGGACATAGACTCCTCTTGCCGTGAAGACTCGTTCCGTCTTCAAGTGCTTGATTAAGCCCGACTCAACTGTTGACCGCGGCAGTCGCTCCGGCCGCGGGTTCGGCGGGCTGCTTCCTTCGCAGCACCATCCCGATCATGGCACCCGCTATGGCAACACGCAATGTCGTCAGGACGACGTCGAATAACGTCGCCTGCAGATTCATGTAGTTCACCGTGCCATAGAACATCATGCTGATGGCGAGACTCATCAGGAATCCGAAAACCGCACCGGTCCTGAGTCCTGCAACCGCACCGGATGCGCCCGCCCAGCAGCCGATCACCAGACATAACAGAACGGCCAGAATCAACTCGCTCAGGTAAATGAACAGCATTTCGGGCGGGTCTTTGGTCACAGCTGCCGCGCCCGGTTCGGCATTCGCGGCGAAGTATCCGGTGAATATCAGCGCGTAGAGGATGAATCCCAGGACGAGCAGGACCAGCGTGCCAACGATTATGGCAATCGCAAAACGTACAATGCTCATACCGGCTCCAGGAATTCGTTTTCGACTCAGCCCTAAGCCTGCCTTGGGATCTTAACTCTCAGCGAGACCAGCGATACGGTCGATGAGCGTATCCACCTGGTCGGCCGTGTCCATGACGTGCAGCGTGGCGCGTACTCCGCTGAAACCACCGGCGGCTCCGACGGTACGGATATAGATGTTCGGGCTGCGGTACCAGAGGCGCCCGACGATAAACGATGGGTCGAGGTCCTTGACGGAGAAGGATATGAGGGCGCAGGACATATTTGGGTCATCGGATGCGTACACGGTGACGCCGTCGATGGCCTTCAGGCCCTGGCTCAGGCGCCGCGACAGGTAACGGAGCCGGGCTTCCGTGGCCTCGACGGTCAGCCTGTTGTGGAAATCGAGGGCCGCGCCGATCGAGACGCGGTCGGAGTAGCTCGTGGATCCCCGCTGCTCCAATTTCCTGGCGCCCGTGACGGCAAACTCGGGATTCGACGAACCCGTGTAGACCAGCGGATGCACTCTGTCCTCGATGTCGTTCCGGACGTAGAGAAACCCGGTATGCTGGGCTGCCAGCATGTACTTGTGGCCCGGCCCCGCGTACATGTCGCAACCGAGTTCGTTCATGTCCATCTTCATCATGCCCGGCGGCTGGGCGCCGTCGATCAGCGTGATGATGCCCCGGTCGCGGGCAATATCGCAGATCTCCTTGACCGGCATGACGAACCCGTCGGTATAATTGACGTGGCAGATGGTAAGGAATTTGGTCTTCGGCGTGATGCCCGCCGCCACGGCGTCGATGACCTTCTGCGGACTGTCCGGCGTGCGGAAACTGGGGTCCGAGATGTCCACCATCCTGAACTCCAGTCCGTCCCGCTTCGCCCGGTAGGCCATCATGTTTTTCACCCAGCCGTAGTCGTAGTTCGTGGTCAGGATCTCATCGCCGGGATCCAGACGCAAGCCCATGAATCCAAGGCCCATCCCGTCGGTGGTGCTGTTGGTGAAGGCGATTTCGTCGACCTCGGAACCGATGAACGCGGCCATCTTCTCCCGGATCTCGTCCATCCCCGCGAAGAAGTAAGTCGACCAGCACATGTTGGGATCCGAATTCACGGCTTCCACGGCCTCGACCTGCGCCCTATGCACGCTCACGGGCGATATGCCCCGTGTGCCCGAATTCATGTATATGACGTTGTTGCGCAGCAGAAACTGGTCCGCCACGCCTTCCCAGTACGCCTCGTCGTCCGGGGCCGCTCCGCCTGGGGGGATGTCGGCGATGTCGGGCAGTGGCTCCGCTTCGGCTTCAGTGACCGTGGACAACAGGGTCGATGCTCCTGCCACTCCGGCCGCGCCGGCCATCACGCTGCCCATGAATCCGCGGCGGGACAGGTTCTGGATCTTCTCGAAATCCTGGATACGGGAATCGATCTTGATCGTGCCTTCGTTGTCAGACATGGAAAACCTCCGTCAGGGACAGCAACATTCCCAATTTTAACGGTGTGGGGAAGAGTAGTATGCCAGTATAATCAGACACGGTGAAGTTTACAAGCGTTTACGGTTGATGGGACTCGACGTCACCGGCCCGTGGGTATACATGCAAAGGGTGGGCCGAACATACAACGACCTCATCGAATTTTTCACGCCATCGCGTTATTTACGCATGCCTGTCCAGGTATTCCCTCGTGCGCCTGTATTCCGCTTCTGCCGCAGGATCCAGCTCGATCTGGTTCATGCGTGCGCGAACATTGTACAGGTCCATCTCGTCCGGCGATTCCTGGTGATCTGTAATTTCCCGTATCCTGGCCGAAAAGTAGCTGCCCCAGTCCGGCTGGCGTCCGTCCAGGTCCGTAAAACCATACTCCTTAGCCAGCGTCCAGCTACCGTACAGTCCGCCATGCTTCGACGCGACGTCCGGATCGGCCGCCAGGGCCGCAACCCCCTTGCCCATGTAACACGGCGTCTCCGATTCCTCGAAAAACGAATCCTGCTTGATCCCATCCCGCCAGTTTTCTTCCGTGACCCCCATGCCGTCCAACATCGCTTCGGACCGCAGGAAGCCGGGTGTAACGGTCAGCGCGGTGATGTTGTGCGCGTGGAGGTCGCGCGACATGGCGTAACCCAGCCGGATCGTGGCGTTTTTCGCGAAATCGTAGAATAGGTTGCCCCGGTAGCCCATCGTGTCGCCGTCGGTGACTTCCACGATCAGTCCGGCGTTCCGCTCGACCATCATGGGTACGCCGTACCGGCTCGTGATGATATGGGTGTGCACCGCTCCTTCGAGCATCTTCAAGCCTTTGGCCGGTTCGAGTTCCCAGAATGGCGAACCCCATTCGATCATCTCATCGCCGCCCCAGATGTCGTTGACGAGGAGGTCGAGCCGGCCCTGTTCATCCCTGACACGCGCGAACAACCGTTCCACTTCGGCTTCCACGGTATGGTCGGTCCTTGCCGCAATGCCCCGGCCGCCTTCGGCCGTGACCAATTCGGCGGTTTCTTCGATCGTCTCGGGACGGCCCGGCGTGGCGGGATGGCCTTTCACGCTTCGGCCGGAACAGTAGACCGTGGCCCCCGCCGCACCGAGCATGCGGGCGATCCCCCGTCCGGTTCCGCGCGTCGCGCCCGCAACGACCGCCACGCGATCCTGTAGTGGTTTCGTTGTCATTTCGTTTCCCAGCAGATGATATGGCCGTATATCGGCACTGGACGTTGTCTGTACTGAAAGAAGAGTAAGCGTTGACAAAAGCATACGTTGAAGAAGTTCAAAAGGTACATACCGCAGCGGTCCATGTCAAACTGAGGCGGCCCATGTCAAAGTGATCGACGGTGTGATCGGATAGCGGTTGTTTTGCTGTCCGGGTCCCATTATGGTATGGTTTCAGATTCAGGTATACAGGGGACGACCTTGATTCAGGAGATTTGTATGGCCATAACTCCCGTCGACTACTCCAATCCACGCTACGACGCGAAGGCCCTGTACCGCTTTGCCGTTGAAGCGCTTCGCAAGGCGGGCCAGTCGGAAGCCCACGTGACGGAACTGGCCGATTACCTGACCGCGACGGACCTGCGCGGCGTCCTCAGCCACGGCACCCGCCAACTACCGGGCTACGTGAGATCCTTCCAGTCGGGGAGATACAACCCGAAGCCGAATGTCAGGATCTACCGGGAAGCCGGCGCCGTGGTGCAGTGGGACGGTGATGGAGGCATCGGACACCTGGTATCCGCCCGGGCGATACGTTCGGCGGTGTCGCGGGCGAAGACAACAGGGATCTGCCTGGTCACGGCGACCCACTGCGGGCACACGGGTTCGGTCGGCAACTGGACGCGCATCGCGACCGGGGCGGGCATGATCTGCCTGTACTACAGCACGCCCATGAGTCGACTTCCCTTCGACCGGCCCGAGCCCGTTATCCAGGCGTTGAACAACCCGCCCGTGAGCTTCGGGTTTCCTTCGGCGGAGGGTGAGCCGCCCGTGCTGATCGATATGGGTGTACACCTGGAACTGCCCGACGTTCTACAAGAAATCGCGGAGATCAGCGTGCTCCCCCTGATCAAGGGGCTGGCCTACCAGGTCGTCTCCGCCATGATGACCTGGCCCGTGGACGCGCAATCTCCCGTTGAGCAGCGTTTTCCGGGCGCAACCAGCAGCCTGACCGCCGTCGTCCTGGACCCCGCCTTCATCGGTGACCCGTCCGACTACACGAGGACGGTCGCGGACCTGCGTCGAAAAGTGCACGCCATGCAACCGCTTCCGAGGCTTGATCGTGCACTTCTACCGGGGGAAATCGAAGCCGAACGGGAGGCCGATTTCGGCGAGCACGGCATTCCACTGGACGACGCCCATATCCAGTCGCTTCGGGAACTGAGCGATGATCTGGGCGTGCCATGCTATTGGGAATCGGACGGATGAGGCCATCGGAAAACGGGCCGTCGAGGCCGAAGCCACCAAGGACAGGAACGTCGAGCGCACCAGGCAGTGTAATGGCCGGGCAGCCGGATCGGGAAGTCCTCCTGCATTTGCTGGATCGTTACAGGGCGCGTTTTCCCGCGGAAGAAGACACGGTCGCCCGGATACGGGACCTGGTCGCTGAACGCCCCGACTGCTTCGAAAGGACGTGCATGCCGGGCCACATCACCGGTTCGGCCTGGGTCCTTTCGCCCGACCAATCGAAACTTCTTTTGACCCGGCACCGGATCTTCGATCGCTGGCTGCAGCTGGGCGGCCATGCGGACGGTTGTCCCCGGCCCCACCTCGTCGCCCTGAGAGAAGCCGAAGAGGAATCGGGGCTCGCGGGATTCGGACTATACCGGGACTCTGACGGCTTCGTCCCCCTGGACGTGGATATCCACGTAATCGCCGCCCGGCACGGTGTCCCTGCCCACGAGCACTACGACCTGCGTTACCTCCTGGCCGCTTCCACGGAGCAACCGCTCGAAATCAGCGGCGAATCCCACGATCTGAAGTGGTTTTCAAAGGAAGAACTGCTCGAGGTCGTCCACGAAGAAAGCGTGCTTCGCATGCTCCACAAAGGCGACGCCGTCCTCAAGCGAGGCGGCGGAGATTTCGTTTACGGACTCTCCTGACGATTCGCTTGCACGCCCCCTTCCGTGGAGGTATATTCTCCCCGCGCTTGCAAACGACCATTCCTGTACAATTCGCCCCGTCCTGATATGATCGTTCCGATATGATCGTTCCGATATGATCGTCCCGATATGATCGTCCCGAGACGCCCGGGACGGCTTCAGAACCGAAAGAGGTGCCGCATCATGCCCCCACCCGTAGCCCTGCAGTTGTACACACTCAGAGAAATGGCCGACAAAAACTACGAACAGGTGGTGAACCTGACCGCGGAGATCGGGTACGCGGGCGTCGAACCCGCCGGTTTTCCCGGCACGACGCCGGAGGCGGCCGGACGGCTCTTCGAATCGTTGAGTCTCGAGGTACCCAGCGCCCATCTTCCCCTGCCCGTGGGAGAGAACAGGTCCTATGTCGTCGAGACCGCGGACGCGATCGGGACGAAACGCGTCGTATCCGGACTGGGCCGCGACGATCACAGTACCGTGGACAACATCAGGTGGTCGGCGGACCGCTTCAACGAGGCCGCGGAGACCGTGGCGCCCCACGGCATGACCTTCGGGATCCACAATCACTGGTGGGAATATCAGGAGGTGGAGGGAAGGATCGCGACGGATATCCTGCTGGAGCATCTCGCGCCCGAGGTCTTCTTCCAGGTGGACGTGTACTGGGTGCAGGTCGGCGGTCCGGACCCGGCCGGCGTGCTCGAGCGGTTCGGTCCCCGCGCGCCGCTGCTGCATCTCAAGGACGGGCCCTGCCTGCGGAATACGGACATGACCGCCCTGGGCGAAGGGAAGGTGGACCTCCCCGGCGTGATCGCGGCCGGTGGCGACGACACCGAGTGGCATATCGTCGAGCTGGACAGTTGCGCGACGGACATGGTCGAAGCAGTGGAGAAGAGCTACAGATATCTCGTAGACAACGGCCTTTCCCGGGGCAACAGGTAGAATTCCGGCCGAACGTGAGATTGAGCCAGCCGAGTGACCGGGCAGGCCGTGTGACGAAGCCGATCACGTACGGACGAGGATGGAATCCAGGATATGACCAGGGAGCAGGGTGACATAAAACGTGAGCAGTTGACCCGGGACGGGTACTGCCACATCGAAGGCGTGTTGTCGACTGAGTTCCTGGGCGAACTCCGCCGGGAATCGGACCGGTTGCTGGATTCCGCGGAATACCAGCCCGAATGGCACTACCAGGGATCTGACATCCACGTGGATACCTGTGCGAACGCCGTGATGCGCAGGCTGCTGGACTGGCCCGCGACGAGGGCCTGGATGCGGGCCATGAGGCTGGATGATTTCACGCCCAACGGGACTATCCACGTATTGAGCAAGCCGCCCGGCGGACCGCCTCTGTACTGGCACCAGGACTGGGATACCTGGAACGACCCCTTAAGCCTTGCGCCCTGGCCGCAGCAGCTATTCCTATCCTATTACCTGGTGGACACGGACCGTGTAAACGGCTGTTTCCGTGTGATCCCGGGTACGCACATGAAGCGCATACCGCTGCACGGACAGGTGGAAGCGCCGCATCAACAGACTGCCTGGTTCGCGGATGAGAAAGACTCCCATATGTTTGGCGATCACCCCGGCGCCATCGACGTACCCGTCCATGCCGGCGATCTCGTGATCGGCGAAGCGCGGCTGTTACACTCGGCCCGGGGAAACAACAGCGCAAGCCGTCGAACATTGCTCCTGGGCTGGCACATGCGCCCGGCCACCGTACCGGACTACTGGACGGATGAAGTCCCCGGACCGATCCTGGCCCGGGACGCGGACGCGGAGTACGACAACACGCGCATACCCGGCGCTTTCCTGGAGTAGCCATGACCGAGTTCGAAAACGCCGTTTACGAGCTGGACCTGTACGGATTCACGGTCGTGGAGCGCGTATTATCCGCCGAGCAGGTCGAATCGATGCGCCGGGTACTGATACGCCTTAGCGATGAGGTCGGTGAAGAACGGGAAGGCGAGGGTTCCTGCCGGCATGTCGCCAACCTGCCTACCCTGGACCCGATCTTCTTTCCGGTCATCGACCATCCCCGCATTCTGCCCATCCTCGAGCACTACCTCGAGCCGTCGCTGATCCTCGGTAGCCTGAACAGCCGCATCGTGCGTCCGGGGGACGGCGACCAGGGCTTTCACAGCGACATCCCGGCCGAAATGCTCAACATGGCCTCTCCGGTCATGATGAACACGGTGTGGATGCTGGACGGTTTCTCGCCGGAAAACGGCGGGACCCGGGTCGTGCCCGGCACCCACCGATGCGGGCTTCCCCATCCCGCCAGCAATACCGACGTGAAGTACTACGTGCAGCCGGCCGCTCCCGCGGGCAGCGTGCTGGTCTTCAACGGCCAGTGCTGGCACGCGGGCGGGGCCAACCGCGGCACCGCGAACCGGCACGCCCTCTTCGCCCACTATCGGAAACGCATGCTCATGTTCCAGTACGATCCCCACGAAGGGTTTCCCGCTGAATGGTACGGCCTGCTTACGGACCGCCAGAAGGAGATCATGCGCATGAAGCACGGCGTGGACGCGCCCCGGGCGGCCGACGTCCAGGTCTTCAGGTAGGTGTTTCAGGATCGGTTCCGTCGTGCGGCCAGATCCGGTACTGCCCGCAACGTGCGTGGCTGACCGGGCTCAGCCGGGCAGGACTTCCGGATTGACGATGTGGTCCGGCCGCTGGCCGTTCCATACCTGGAGGGCCATGGTCAGCGCCATGTGCCACATGCGTTCCCGGCTCGCGACCGTTACGCCGGCGATATGCGGGGTGACGACGACGTCGGCGCGGTGGAACAGCGGGTTCCCAGGGGACGGCGGTTCGGGATCGAAGACATCCAGGGCGGCCCCGGCGAGATGACCCCGGTCGAGGGCGGCGCAAAGGGCCTCTTCGTCCACGAGTCCGCCCCGCGAAACGTTGACGAAGAACGCGCCCGGCTTCATTTGCGCGAAGCGTTTTCCGTCCATCAGCCGGCGGGTTTCCTCCGTGAGCGGCGCGTGGAGGGAGACGACGTCCGACCGGGCCAGCACGTCCTCGATCCGATCCGCCCGTTCGATACCCATCTCCGACGCCCGCTCCGTCTCGATATAGGGATCGTAGGCCACGACCCGCATGCCCAGGGCGGCGGCCAGTTCCGCGACCCGGCCGCCGATGCGTCCCAGCCCGATCAGGCCCAGCGTCCGTCCGAAGACCTCCATGCCCTGGTAGCCTGACAGGTAGTCCTTCCCGGGACGTTCCGCGAATTCGCCGGAAACTCGCTTGATCTGCTTGACCGTGGACAGGATCAGTGCAATCGCCGTTTCCGCGGTGGATACGGTGGGGCCTTCCGGTGTATGGCAGATGGCGACACCCCGTTCCGTGGCATCCGGAACGACAATGTTGTCGATGCCGATTCCCGTCCTGCAGATGACCTTCACGTCCGGATACCGGTCCAGAAAGCCGCCATCGTAGTTTCGTCGGGCGCCGGCGACGATCGCGTGGGCACCGGGCAGGTCCCGCAGCGGATCATCGGGCGAAGCTTCCGCCGAACCGTGGACGAGCAGCCGGTCGTCGAACTCCGTACGGATACCGGGAGGAACGGTTCGATCCGACCAGAGCCTCAGCATGGGACCCTCCCGCGCAACATGGGCCGAGCGAACCACTCTGAACCGACAAACAGGTTGCCCGTCACCACATAAATCCTTACATTACGTATACAGTTCAGCACACAGCCGCTCATGGCCGTGGGATATCATAGATTGTTATCCCGGGATCCCCAAGTCAATCGGTATCCTTAAAACGGCATGAAATCCGGCGGCCGGGTTCTCGCGATGATCGGGAACCCGGTACGACACCGAACCGGAGAACCCCGAAGTGATTCGACACTACAGCCGTATAGCCTGCCTGATCTGCCTGCTCATCGCCTGGTCCGCTCACGCACAGGAACAGGATCCCGCCGTGCCGGAGGCAGATCCCGACGCAGCGGCGGAAGCGGACTCCACCGGCGCCGGAGGCGACCCCCTCCTCGTGCCGGCGAACAGCACAGGCGAAATCGATTTTTCCGTGGACGTGAGCGGTTTCAGGGGACAGGAAGGACAGACCTACCTGGAGTTCTATTTCCTGTGCCGTCCGAGCGGTTTTACGCTTGAAGAAAAAGATAACGGTGTCTACGTCGCCCCCTTTGAGATCGATCTGTCCATCATCGACGAGCAGGACAACGCCGTCTTCCAGTCGGTTTATAAAAGGGAATACCAGACGGACCGGCCCGTCGTCATCACTCGAAGAGGCGAGGAAAGAGTGGTACTGGAACAGATCGCCGCGGGCGTCGCCCCGGGCACGTACCGGGCGAAGGCCATCGTGACCGACCTCAATTCCAGGCGCTCTGGCGAAGCCGAGAAACCTTTTGTCGCCCTGCCGCTTGACGCACCGGAACTTTCGGTAAGCGACCTGCAGTTCTCCACGCTCATACAGCAAGCGCAGGAGCAGAACCGGTTCACGAAAAACGGCCTGCTGGTGCTGCCCAATCCCTTGCGGATATTTGAAAAATGGATCGAAATGCCTGAAGACGGCAACTACAAGCCGCGAAACCTGTTCCTGTATTTCGAGATGTACAACCTGACCCCGGATTCGGCGACCGACGAGGCGACCTACGACATCTACCCTTCGGTAACCAGTCATGCCAACGAGATGACGTTTCCACTTCCTCCCAGGAAGAACCGGATGGTATCGGGATCCGATGGCCTGGACGTGATCGTCCTGGACTACATGACCTTCCCGGAAGGTATCTACACCCTGGATATCAAGGTCTGGGACACACGGGCCGGGACTGAAGCGACCCGTTCCTCCGTCTTCGAGATTGTCCAGCCACCGCCGCCACCGCCGCCCGCCACGGTCCTGACCGAGGAACAGGCAAAACGGGGACGCAGGCAGCTGGCCATCATCGCCTCCAAGCGGGAACGCGACCTTTACGACAATCTCGACCTCGAAGGCAAGACCGAATTCCTGATCGCTTTCTGGCGCATGCGGGACCCGACACCCGAGACTCCGGAGAACGAATCCATGATGGTGTTCAACGAACGGTTCTCCTATGCCGACTATCAACTGGGCGGGGCGGAAAGCGACCGGGGCTCGGTTTTCATCAGGTACGGACAGCCGGAGGAAATCGAGCGCCACGATTCCGACAACATCATGAAATCCTACCAGATATGGTACTACACGGAAGGCGTCCAGGGTGATCCTTCGCGGACTTCGGAAGGAGGACGTCATTTCTTCGTTTTCGGTGATCGTCGGAACATCGGCAGGTACGAAATGATGCATTCCTCGGCGCGGGGAGAGCTATTCAACCCGAACTGGCGGCAAGACCTGCTCCTCATCGACATGAGCCAGATTATGGATCACGGAGGTTTCGGCCAACCGAACCTGCCCGTACCTCTCAGTGCTCCCGAAACCGACCCGGGCAAACCCTGAGCCCCGGGCAAGCCCTGAATGCCCGGGCAACCCCGGAGCGCCCAGGGCAATCCCTGAACGCGGCGCTCATTCCCACTTATCTGCAGACAAATGCATCCAGCGTCTTGCCGAGACGGCCGGCAACGGACGGCATCATGCGTACCGTGAGGCGGACGCCCTCCGGTTCGTCCTCCCGGTGCAGGACTTCCCCCGACTCATATACCATTGAAACGGCGTGTCCGTTTTCGTAGGGAATCAGTAGTTCCACATCCACGCGATGACGGTCGACCCTGACTGAAATCGCCTGGCGCAGACGCTCCACGTCACCGGGATCCAGAGCGGACATCGTGATGGCGTCGGGATAGGAAAGCTCCAGGAATTCCAGGGCGTCCGGGCTCTCCAGCTGATCCGTCTTGTTGAAGACCAGCAGCAGCGGGAGATCGGAAACGCCCAGCTCCGCCAGTACCTGGTTCACCGTCACAATGTGTTCCGCGTGGTTGGGATGGCTGCCGTCTACCACGTGTACCAGCAGGTCCGCGTCGTAGACCTCGGTCAGCGTGCTTTTGAAGGATGCGATCAGGTGGTGGGGCAGTTTCCGAATGAATCCCACCGTATCCGAAAGCAGAACAGGTTGGCCCGGGGTCACGTTGATCACGCGCGTGGTCGCGTCGAGGGTGGCGAACAGCCTGTCCTCGATCAGCGTGCCCGCCTCGGTGAAGCCATTGAAAATCGTTGACTTGCCGGCATTGGTATACCCGATCAGCGCGATACAGAACATGTCGCTGCGCCGTTGTCGCTGCCGGTGATAGGAAGCGGCCACGTGCTCTAGGTTCCTGCGCAGGTGGGTAATGCGTCCGCGTATCAACCGGCGGTCGATCTCCAGTTGCGTCTCGCCGGGCCCCCGGACACCGATGGCGCCACCCGATCCGGCCGCCACGCCGCCTTCCTGCCGCGACAGGTGGTCCCATTGCCGCGTCAGCCGCGGCATCATGTACTGCAACTGGGCGAGTTCAACCTGCAGCTTGGCCTGCTTCGACTTCGCCCGCGAGGCGAAAATATCGAGTATCAGTCCGCTGCGGTCCAGAATGCGCCGTTCGATCACGCGGTCCAGGTTCCTGACCTGCGCTGGGGTGAGGTCGTCGTCAAAAATAACGAGATCGATTTCTTCCGCCTCGCACATTTCGGCGATCGAACGGGCCTTTCCGGTTCCGATATAGTACGCCGGATGCATGGCGCTGCGGACCTGGATCATCCGATCGACGATCTCCGCGCCCGCGGTATCGGCCAGCAGGGCGAGTTCGTCGAGCGACTCCTCCATCTCGCCGACCCTTTCTTTTGAGGGCACCATGCCGACCAACAAGGCGCGTTCACGGTTGTTTCGGGGTATTTCGTGCATTTCGCGCATAGGTGGCTACACTTTTCTCCGGTCCATGCTCCGCCCAGTCCACCCAGTCCGCTCAGTCCGCCCAGTCCGCCCGGTTTGCTCGGTCCGCCCGGTACGCCCGGATCGCCCGGTCCGCCCGGTCCGCCCGGTCCGCCCGGATCGCGATGCCGACAGCCAGTATTCCGCCAATATGAGCGCCATAGCGAAGACAATCAATGACTTCCAGATCTCATATCCGCCCGCGGCGCCGAAAGTCCCGTCGCGGGGGACGTCCGGGGTGTCCGCCGGATTCATGATCACGACATCCTCTTCGTCGCCGAACAACCCGGCCGCCTCTTCCGGCGTAAACCGGGCCAGGTCCGATTCCCGAGTGTCCGGGTTTACCGCGAAGGCCTGTACGACGGTGTCACCGTCCCACAACGCATACACGCCAGGCTGTTTCGTGTCCGGTACTTCCACCGTTATCCCGTGGCGTCCTGCCCGGGCATTGACCGACTCGGTATGTCCCGAGGGGTACTCGAGGTAGAGGCCGGTGTCTGCCGGTAAATCAGTCACGGGCCGTACGATGGGTTCTCCTGCCAGGTGACCCCCTTCGGCAACCGTCACCGACGGATGCAGGTATCGTACGCTTCGATGCATGAACGGTACAAACGCGCTGCGCAACGCTAGGTCGCTCCAACCAGTGTTCAAGTCGGAAGTGACCAACAGTGCGCGGCCGTTGCCGGACCGTCCCTCGAGGACCGCCGGCGTTCCGTCCATGAACCGCGCGATGACCCGTGCTCCGAGGCCCGCATCGACGGCATAGGACGCGTAGAACCTGGCCTCGCCGGTCGACAGGGATTCGGCGTATCGGCCGTCGAACCGAAACACGGGGTGCTCGAAATCGACCTGGTCCATCCGCTGAAAGGAGGATTTGCTGCCGGGTGTTCCCCTTCGTTCCGTGATCGAGCAGTCGAAGACGCCGGTGAAGAAATCGTTCACATAAGCGGACGGATCCAGTCCCTTACCGAGAAAGACCAGTACGCCGCCCCCGGAGGACACGTAACGCTCCAGGCTGGAAAGCCGCGCCGCCGTCAGTTCCACGCCGCCGTCCACGATCAGCACACCCCTATCGTGAAGATCGCTGTTCAACACATCGCCGGATGCAGTCTGCACGTCCACGGGCGTGACCAATCCGCCAGACGGCTTCAGTACCTGCTCGATGAAATAACTGGATTCACTCTGTCCGACAGCGGTAACGCCAAAAGCGTCCGGCACCACGAGGGTGAAATATCGCCGGTTGTCGGCCGTGACATCATCCTCGTCCAGTTCCACGTAACCGGAATACCTGCCCGGCGTGTCGATGACGACGTTGAACTGCACGGAACCTGCTGCGCCCGCTTCGGCCGTTACCTGGCGGCTGTCCCGGTTCAGGCCGTTCATGACGAGCCGGACTTCCCGGGTCCGATTTATGCCCTCCGAAAGACCGTTTCGGTAGGTGATGGTCGCGACAAACCGTTCCGGTTGATTGCGGATCAGCAGGCCCTCGCTGACGGAGACCTCGTCGATGCTGGCGTTGTCCACGGCCCCCGTCTCGAAGGGGTAGAGGTAGATCGGCGCTCGCGATTCAGAAGTCGCCTCCGATGCGGATTCTGTAACCGATTCAGCCAGTTGCCCCCAGTCGCTTCGCTGCAAATCCGATAGGAGGTAAATGCTCTTATGCGCCGATACGATGCCGGACAGTTTCCGGCGTGCGAGACGTACGGCGCCGGCGATGTCCCCCGAACTTTCGGATACTTCCGCTTCCGCCAGGCGCGCCGCAAGCGCCGCGGTCCGGTCCGTGGGAACGGGCGGGACGGCCTCGGGCGGCGCGGCCGTCAGTATGATCAGGCCTTCGTCGCCCTGCTGCATCGCGTCCACGATGCGTTCAGCCTCGGCCCTGGCGGCATTGAACGGCGTATCCCCGTAGCGTCCGGCGCCCATGCTGTACGAATTGTCCAGAACGATGGCGAAGACCGACCGCTGCTCGACGCTGCTGCCCAGCAAGGCACCCGCCAGGCCTTCGATGACCGGCCTTGCGAAAGCCAGCACCAGGAGCAGGATGATGAGCGTCCGCAACAGAAGCAACAGGAGTTCCCGGAGCCTCAGGGCCCGGGACCGTTGCATATGGTGATCCCTGATAAAAATGACGGAGCTGAAATCGACGGTGGAGACTCGCTGGCGGTGAAACAGGTGCAGGATGATCGGTACGGCGACCGCAACGAGCCCAAACAGCATCAACGCGTTCAGAAAGGTCATTCTGCGTCCTCCACGGGGGTCTGGTAATATACCTTTGGCGACGCAGCCCGTAAAGCGATATCAGCGGGCGATCGGCGGTCTCGTGCCAGGGATACGCGGGCCCGGGACGGGGGCGCCGCGGGGCGAATCGTCCTGGCGTTGCAGCCCCTTGGACGGGCAGGCATTCCGGGGTGCGGAACGGGGTGCCGCGGGGCGATTTTCCTTGACATGGCGGCCGGTTACGGGTATCGTAATCTCCAATATCCGGTCTAACCCGCTGGTAACCCCCTGAAGGAGCGTTTATGGAGGCATGGCTGGCCCTGGAAGACGGCACAGTCTACGTAGGCGAATCCTTTGGCGCTACCGGGAAAAAGGTGGGAGAAGTCGTTTTCAACACCAGCATGATCGGATACCAGGAGGTATTGACCGACCCGTCGTACAAAGGTCAGATCGTCACCATGACCTACCCGTTGATCGGGAATTACGGCGTGAATCCCGGCGACCTGGAATCTCTCCACCCCCACGTGGAAGGATTCGTGGTTCGGGAGTACCAGCGGAACCCGAGCAACTGGCGCTCGACCGGCAGTCTCGACCGCTTCCTGGACGACCATGGCGTTGTAGGCATATCCGGAATAGATACCCGGGCATTGACCCGCAGGCTCCGCGTCGACGGGGTCATGCGCGGCGTGATAAGTTCCGGCGCGGCAGACCCTGACACACTCGTAGAACAGGCCAGGGCCGTGCCCAGAATGGTGGGCCAGGACCTGGTCCGTGAAGTGACCACGGAACGGCCGTACCGGTGGGAGGGAGATCGCCGTATCTACGTGGACCCTCCCGATAACGATATGGAGAGAATCTGGGACGGCTTTGACGAACCCGGGACCTATCGGGTCGTCGTCATGGATTACGGCGTAAAGCACAATATCCTGAGGAACCTGGCGCGTCGGGGCTGCCAGGTGCTCGTCCTGCCGGCGGACTACACGGCCGAGCAGGTGCTTCGGCTGAGCCCCGACGGCATCATGTTGTCCAACGGTCCCGGTGATCCGGGCGCCGTTCAATACGCCATTGAAGAGTTGAAAGTCCTGATCGAGCGGAAGCCCATATTCGGCATCTGCATCGGTCACCAGTTACTGGGCATGGCGCTTGGTGGAGAAAGGTTCAAGCTGAAGTTCGGCCACCGGGGCGCCAATCAGCCCGTGAGGCAGAACGAGTCGGGCCGGGTGGAAATCACCGCCCAGAACCACGGCTTCGCCATCGACGCCGACTCCCTCGACGAATCCGAGGTGGAACTGACCCATATCAATCTGAATGACCGGACGTTAGAAGGGCTCAGGCACCGGCGGTTTCCGGTATTCTCGGTACAGTACCACCCCGAAGCGTCACCGGGACCGCACGACGCCAATTACCTGTTCGACCGATTCATCGCATCCATGCAGTAGACCCGCCGACGGTGCTTTTCCGGACGGTTTCTACAGGAGCAAGCAATGCGTAAAAGTATCAAGCACATCCTCTTTCTCGAACCGAAGTCCTCTCACCTCCACGTGTATTCGGACGCCTACATCCCGCGGATCGGCAGTCTGGTGCTCGCGACGATCATGCAGAACCTGGGCTACGGCGTCCGGGTGATGCTGGAAGAGGTGGAGGACATCGATACGAACGAGTTCGGGGAAGCCGATCTGATCTGCATCTCCTCCCTGACGTCCACGGCCCCCGGGTCCTACCAGTACGCCGATTTCATCCGGAACGTCTTTCCGGAGAAGACGATCGTGATGGGTGGAACGCATCCGACGTTCGTGCCCGATGAAGCCCTGCAGCACTGTGACTTCGTCGTGCGCGGAGAGGGTGAGGAGGCCCTGGTCGAACTGGTCCGGAGCCTGGAGTCCGGCGCCGACCACCGCGGCATCGCAAACCTGTCCTGGATCGAGGACGGTCGGCCGGTCCACAACCCGGAACGACCCAAGGCGGAGGATCTCGACGTGCTGCCCATCCCGGACTTCAGCCTGGTGCCTTCCAACCGGCTGGACATCATGTCGATCCAGACGCAGCGGGGCTGTCCCTGGGATTGCAGTTTCTGCACGGTGACCAAGCTGAACGGGCATAAGTTGCGCGGCCATTCCGTCGAGCGCGTGCTCGATATGCTGGAAGCCTACACGAAGATGCCGAATTTCAGCTATCTCTTCTTCGCCGACGACATCTTCAACGTGCCGGTGGACCGCACTATGGCCATCATGCAGGGGATGATCGACCGGAAGCTGATCATTCCGTGGGCGGCGCAGATGCGCCACGAGATCTCGAAGCAGCCGGAGCTGATGAAGAAGATGCGCGAGGCGGGATGCGACCGCGTGATGGTCGGATTCGAGTCCATCGACGAGACCGCCCTGGAGCTATACGGCAAGAAAGAGACCGCGCACGACGTGGAAGTCGCGATAGACGCGATTCACGGTCACGGGATCGATCTCCACGCCATGTTCATCGCCGGCGCCGATTCGGATCATCCGGAGACCATCAAGACCCAGTTCGAGTTCGCCAGGAAGAAAGACCTGGCGACATCGCAGTGCATGATCCTGACCTACCTGCCCGGTTCCGAAGACACGATCCGCTACGATCTGCAGGGCGGGGAGTACCTGAGCAGCGACTGGAGCCATTACGACGGGCATCATGCCAACCACCCCATCCCGAACATGACCCGCTACGAACTGGTCAACACGGTGATGGAAGGCATGAAGGGCATGTACGCGCCGCACCGCATCGCTTACAAGCTCGCCAGCGCCGCATTCAACGCGATCAGGCTCAACAAGCGGGAAGCCGCGCGGCAACTGCGCAATGGCCTGCTGCGCCTGAACGGCTACTCTATCCTTCAGCGGTGGTTCAAGGAGCACAAAGAGTACCTGTCCGATCTCCGCGCCGAGAACGTGTCGCTGTCGCCGGACCGCTACAAGCGCGTACTCCTGGCCGTATCCAACGTGGACGTGAGCCGGGTGCTCCGCACGTTCCTGGCCGAGATGAACATCCGCGTGGAAGAGTTCAGCGAGGAGAGGATCTCCGCGCTAAAGGACTCCGACCTGGTCGTCATGGCCGGCGAGATGGTGGACGATGTGAGAGCACGGGTCCAGAACCTGCACATCTTCCCCGTGCACGACAAGAACACGCGGATGGACCGGACGCTGACCCAGCTCGGTATTCTGTTCACCGAGAACGTGGACAAGGTACGCGAGGCCATCGCCGCGGTACACTTCCAGCCCACCCAGGGCAAGGTGGCAGCGGGCGACGCCTGATCGGCGGCCAGTGGCACCTGATCTACGACCGGGCCGTTGGCTGATTGCTGGCCGGCGGCGGCTGATCGATCAGACGTAAAACACTGATAAAGCTGTTGCTATTAAAAAGGCATCCAGGACATTTGGTCCCGGATGCCTTTTTGTTTGTTGGTGGATTGGCTTGCCGAAAGAAGTGGCCTAACTGCTGAACTGCCAGCGTATAACGTCGTGGAACCGGTCAAAGTCCCTGTCGAATGTCGCTACGTGGTCGCCTCGAAGGATTCGCAGAAGCGCATTGGTGTCCAGCAGGAACTTGTTATTTATATCTTGCCGCTCTGGCTGCTCGCACAGCGCTTCGTTCCTCGGTCTTCGATGTGGATGGTTTGCCATCTGCGAGTAAGCCATACAGATCCTTAAGCGTTTCAGACTCGACTTTCACCACGACCCCGCCTGGAATCAACTCATAGATAAGCCGTTGCCGTGGCTTGAGTCGAAGTGCTTTACGTACATCGGCCGGGATGGTAGTCTGCCATTTCTCGTTTAAGGTCGATTTGATCATCGGTACGCATCTCATTTCCATTGCTAAGGAGTTGATCCACCCTTCGCGCACGAGTCAGGGATTCCGATTCAGTGTCGCAGCAGGTTGGATCCCGTCGATGATACGAAGTCTGTCCCTGGCAAGCTTTCTAAAGTCACATTCCACCTGTATCCCATGCCAGAACTGGTCTGACTGATTGAAAAAGGCCCCAAAGCGAATCGACATGGATGGCGTAATCGACCGGCGTCCATGTACAATCTCGTTGATTGCACGAGGCGCAACCCCGACAGCACGCGCCATGGCGTTCTGCGAAATGCCCATTGGCTTGAGATATTCCTCAAGCAGAATCTCGCCTGGTGTGATGGGTTTGTTCATTTGATATACTTTGCCATGTGTAATGTCTGCCCATTCTAAGCTGGGAAAACGAAAAAGGTGTCCACTGAATCAGTCAACTAACTGAGCTTCGTACGCCTCATCCCCTACTTTCTCCTGCAGCCGCGCCAGCTCCGCCTTCAACTCCGCGACCACCTCCGCGTATTCGGGATCCGCGTACACGCTGTTCATCTCGCAGGGGTCTTTTTCCAGGTCGAAGAGTTCCCATTCCGGCTGCGTCTTCGGGCCGATCGCGCCTTCCTGACCGAGCGGATCGCCGTAGTAGTAGATCAGCTTGTACCGCAGGGTCCGGACGCCGTAGTGGGCGCAGACGTTGTGGTGGGCGCCGTGCATCCAGTACCGGTAGTACATGGACGTCTGCCAATCGGCCGGGGTCTCGGCGCTCAGCAGGGGCCGGAACGTGCGTCCCTGGAATGAGGACGGTATATCCACGCCGGCACAGTCCAGGAAGGTCACCGGGAAGTCGACATTCAGGATCATGTCGCCGTTCACGCTGCCCGGCGCCACCTCCCGCGGGTAGCGGATCAGGAAGGGCATGCGCAGGGATTCCTCGTACATGAAGCGCTTGTCGTACCAGCCGTGGTCGCCGAGGAAAAATCCCTGGTCCGACGTGTAGATCACGATGGTTTCCTCGCCGATGTCCTCTTCGTCGATGAAGTCCAGCAGCCTGCCTACGTTGTCGTCGATCGAGGCCACGCACCGCAGGTAGTCCTTGATATACCGCTGGTACTTCCAGCTTTTCTCTTCGGCTGGAGACAGGCCCTCCGGCACGGGCACCTTCAGGTCCTCGGCGTTGAGATCGCGTTCGACGCGCATCCGGGCGGCCGCGGCAGCCTGGGCCCGGTTGGCATAGTCGTCGTCGAAGGTCTCCGGCTCCGGGATATCCTCGTCTTCGTACATCGCGGCGTGTTTGTCATCGGGCTCCCAGGGCCGGTGCGGTGCTTTGTGATGCACCATGAGGCAAAAGGGGCGATCCCGGTCGCGTCCGCGAAGCCATTCCAGCGAATAATCGGTGATCAGGTCGGTGGTGTACCCGCTTCGCGTCGACCGCTCGCCCATCTCGATCATCTCGGGATCGTGGTACAGGCCCTGGCCGGGCAGGACGTTCCAGTAGTCGAAACCCGTAGGATCGTGGATGCCGCCGTGCCCCAGGTGCCACTTGCCCACCACCGCCGTCTGGTACCCGTGTTCCTGCAGCACCTTGGGATAGTTCAGCAGCCGGCCGTCCAGGTGGGTAGACAGGGTGGTGACGCCGTTTACGTGGTTGTACGTGCCCGTCAGAATGGCCGCCCGGCTGGGGGTGCAGATGGAATTGGTGCAGAAGCAGTTGTCGAAACGCATGCCTTCCGCGGCGATGCGGTCGATATGGGGCGTTGTGTTGATCCGGCTGCCATAGGCGCTGATGGCGTGCGACGCGTGGTCGTCGGACATGATGAAAAGGATGTTCGGAAGTGACTGGGGCATAGGACTTTTCCGTATATTGAGAGGTGTCAAGGAGACGATAGGGAAATGATATGAAGTCGTAGGCTGAACCTTAAAACTCAAGATGCCAGTACGGTCCTGAGCGTGGAGGCGGCAATGTTTGCGCCGCAGATGACAAGGACCACGGTATGCCCACGGAATTGATCTTTCTGTTGAAGCAGGCTGGCCACGGCAACGCCGGCGGCGCCTTCGACGATTTTGTGGTGCTCGTGGACCATGAACCGGATGGCGTCGCCGATTTCCTGCTCCGGGACCAGGATGTAATCGTCGACCAGGTCGCGGCAGACCGGGAAGGTGATCGATCCCGGCTCCACATCGCCTGCCGAACCGTCGGAAAGCGTTTCGCCGTGCTCGGTGCTGACGATGCGTCCCGCGCGAACGCAGTGATACATGGCCGCCGACCGTTCGGGCTGGCAGCCGATGATCCGCGTGCCGGGTCTATGCGACTTCAGATAAACGGCGATCCCGCCGATCAGCCCGCCGCCGCCGACGGTAACGAACACATCGTCGATGGCGGGCAGTTGCTGCGACAGCTCGATGCCGATCGTTCCCTGGCCGCCGATGATCTGCGGATCGTTATAGGGCGAAATCCAGGTCCTGCCCAGGACGGCAGCCTGCTGCTTGGCATGCAATTCCGTTTCGAGCGGGTTGCCGTTGTGGAAGACCAGGTCAACAGGATACTGTTTGATCGCTTCTATCTTGGAAGGATCGACGCCTTTGGGCAAAAAGATCGTCCCCGGACAATCGGTGATCATGCAGGCCCGGGCGACGCCCTGCGCGTGGTTGCCCGTCGAGGACGTCACCACGCCCCGTGACATCTCCTCCCCGGTCAACGACAGCACCTTGTTCATGGCCCCGCGTGCCTTGAAGGAATTGGTGTGCTGCTCGCTTTCCATCTTCAAGTAGACATCCGCCCCGGTTTGGGTTGAAAGCGGCATGGAGTGGATCAGGGGCGTTTGCAGGACACGGGATTTGATGCGTTCTTCCGCGCCAAGTATTTCGGGGAGTAGGGGATGCATTATCTGGAGACGATCTGCAAACAGCGCGTTTGGAAGATTTCGGCCGGCCCGTCAATCTGGTTGCGTGTCAGTCCGGCCGGCCACCAATCAACCTGACTGCAGGACTTCGACCTCGACGTGGCGGATCAGTCCTTCCTCCGTGAAGGTGATCGTTTCGAGCCCCCGGCGCTCCACGGCCTGCCCTGTTTCGGCATGGCTAGCCCGCATCGTGAACTCGAAGGAAGCCGTGTCGTCAGATTCCGCGCGATAGTCTTCCACTGTCCAGTGCACGTCGGGAAAGGTGGCAAAGAAACCGGTCATCATGTCCCGGATCTGGTCCAGACCCTCGAACAGACCGAACTGCGACGACCGGTAGGTGGCTTCAGGGTCGAACAGGGGAAACACATCGTCCAGCACGTGACGATTCGATCGCTCAACGTACAGCCTTGCCAGGTCCGCCGCTTTCGGTCGATCCATGCTAGGCTCCCCAAGGTGATTTGTGGACTTTTTCCAGTTATTCCACGGCAAAATGTGCCTTTCATTTGTATGCCGTGTCAAGTTGGAAAACTGCACGAAAGGCGGACGGGAAGGACGACCGGGGTTGATGGCCGGGGAGGTAGGATGGCCTGGGTAGTAGGATAGCCTGGGTGGATGGCCTGGGTGGTAGGATGGCCGGGCGGACACGCACCGCGGGGTTGACGCGCTTCGTATAATCTAGGAACATCCAACGCGGCGCATTACCCATCGGTGACACGGTTATGGATCCAGCCATGCACACAGACGAGATGCTCAACAAGGTGGAAACGCCCGTCGTATTGCTCGATGAGACCCGAATGATGGGCAATCTGCGCGCCATGCAGGACCTGGCGGACCGGCACGGCGTCGCGCTGCGTCCCCACATCAAGACCCACAAGTCCCTGGAAATCGGACGAAGGCAGATCGGTCTGGGTGCATCGGGCGTCACTGTCGCAACGGTGGTCGAGGCGCAGGTCTTCATCGAGGGCGGGTTCGAGTTCATCACCGTCGCCCGGCCGGTGGTATCGCCGCCGAAGTGGGACCGGCTGCTGTCCGCCGTAAAGGCTCATGGCACCGACTTGCGCGTGGTGACCGACTCGAAGGAAGGCATCCAGGTGGCGGGCGAGTGCGCGGCGGCCCATGGGCGGACCGTCGGACTGTTTCTTAAAATCGACGTGGGACTGCATCGGTGCGGCCTACTGCCCGACGACCCACGTATCGGGGAGCTGGCCGGGCTGATCCACGACCATGACAACCTGGAATTCCGCGGCATCCTCTCCCACGCAGGCCACGTGTACGGTTCGAAATCCAGGGAAGAGGCCGCCGGGGTCGCCGAATCGGAGCGGCAAACCATGGTCGCCGTGCGCGATGCCTTGCAGGCGGACGGCGTTCCAGTCCGGGAGGTTTCCGTGGGCGCTACGCCGGCCGTCCTGGCCGCGGAGCGTTTCGACGGAATCACGGAAATCAGGCCCGGGAACTATGTTTTTCTCGATCTGCTCCCCATACGCGTGGGCGTAGCCCGGGTTGTCGACGTCTCCCTGACAGTGCTGTCTACGGTGATCAGCAGGAACGAACACTACTTCGTGACGGACGCCGGGTCGAAGACGCTGACTTCGGATACGGGTGTCCACGGCATGACGGGTAACCAGGGCTTTGGCACGGCCTATCCGGCTTCTGGATACCTCGAGTCCGATTGCGAAATGATCGTCGAAAAAGTCTCGGAGGAGCACGGTATGGTCGCGCGCAACGGGTTCGACCTGGCCATCGGGTCGAAGATCCGCATAGTGCCGGTACACAGCTGTCCTGTGGCGAACCTGGCCCGTTCGTACGCCGTCCTGACCCCGGACGGGCTCGAGACCTGGCCAGTGGACGCGGCAGGCGGATCAAGGTAGCAGACGGCGCAAAATACGTCTGATTGACCGCGGCGACAGCCAGCCGCGAAGGCGCGCTAGCCGGGTGCGGAGGCGCATCAGTCGGCAGCAGAGGCCCGGCAGCCGGCCACGAATATGCGACAGCAGGCTACCTCCAGCGGCAGACTTCATCTCGGCCAGGAACCGGGAAGGATGCTTCCGCTGCGTCGTGATGCACAGCCTCTCCTCGGCCCGCGTCAGGGCAACGTAGAATACGCGCCGTTCCTCCTCGATATCCGCTTCTGATCCGGTCATCCGTCTGTGGGGCAGGATGTCCTCCACCACGTTGAAGAGGATGACACCCTTGTATTCGTCCCCCTTGCTCCGGTGAATCGTGGTTATGGTAACGCGATCGCTGCCTGACGATGTGTCTACAGGCATTTCCGCCGATTTCGCATCATTTCCCGATTCCGCCAGGGACGCACCGGCATAAAGGCGGTCCATCTGGTTCTCGGTGGTTTCGGCGGCCATGGTCCCCAGGTACGATTCCACGAAGGCTGTCTTGCATGCATACCGGGCCGCTATCTGACGAATCGAATCGATGGATTCCACGTCAGATGCGCCCATGCGCTGCCGGCTGTTCTCCTCCTGCCTCTTGTAGTATGCGCCAAGGCCCGTTCGATCCAGCAAGTCTTCGAGAAATGCAACAGGAGACCCGTCTGGAGACGTGTAGACGCCGCGCAGGATTTCGATGGCTCCTCGGTATTCCTCCAGACTGGCGGACACATCACGGTGCAGACGGTCCGTTCGCTCGAAGAAACGGTGGCCGAGTGCCGCCGCTTCGCGCAACTGCTCATTGGAGAGTCGCCTGGAAGGAAATGAAAGACTGAGGGCATAGGACCGGGGATCGGCCCGCTGATTGCAGGCGATGACGTCGAGATACGCACCCAGAGTCCTTCCCGCATGGGATTGGAACAACGCGCCGGCGTCCATCGGGTCAAAGGGCAGGTCCGCCTCCTTGAACGCGGACTGCAGGGGCGCTGCGATCGACTGGACCCGGACCAGAACGGCCATGTCCCCGTATCCGTAACCCCCTTTTCTCCACCGGCGGATCGTGCGTACCACGGCATCTGTTTCCGATTCCAGCGAAGGACATGCGATGACCCGGATGGTGTCTCTGGCCGGTCCGGCCTTGGTCTGTACGGGGCGGATGGGCTTGTCGAAGCGGTTGACGTTGTGGGAAATGACGCTGGCGGAACGGGTTACGATGTCCGGCCTGCACCGGTAATTCGCGCCCAGGGTGTGGATCGCCGCGCCCGGATACCACCGTTGAAACGAGCGGATGTTCTCGGGGTCCGCCCCTGTGAAGGTGTTGATCATCTGGTCGTCATCGCCCACCGCGAACAGATTGTTCAGGGGCAGGGAGAGCAGCCGGAGCATCAGGAACTGTACGGGGGTGAGGTCCTGAACCTCGTCCACGAGGACCGAATCGAAGCGGTGCAGGTAGACCGAACGCGTTGCGGGATGCTCCAGGAGGATTTCCACGGCCCGAAACAACTGTTCGTCGAAGGTCATCAGGGCTTTTTCTTTCATCCGGCTATCCACATCCTCGCTGATTCTGCGCGCCTGGTCGCCATCGAACCCTTCGATCTCGACGCCGGAGTCGTCTCCACCGATGGGCATCAACGTTCTCCTGTACCGAGATGCCGCTTCCTCGTACGCGACGACGAGATGTTCGGGGAATGGATAGGGCAAGGCGGCGGCGTGCTGCTCGAAATCTGCTTTCAGTACCTTCCTGAACAGATCGGTCAGTCCGCCCGGCAGCGTCTGCTCGGTAACGACGCCGTAACCCGTGTAGGGGCTGCCCGGCGCCTGCCTGCAGATCTCAAATCCCAGACTGTGCAACGTGCGGATATGGACGCCATGCAGTCCGGCGTCGCCGTGTATACGCTCGGACATCACCTCACTCGCCGCCTTGTTGAAGACCACGCAAAGAATTCGATCGGGTTTAATGCCGCCTCGAACGGCTTCCACCACCCTACGCGTCAACACCCGCGTCTTGCCGGAACCCGCCGGGGCGAGGGTGAGCACCACACCGGCCCGGGGGTCCAGGCACCTGGCCTGCTCCCCGGCCAGGCCAGGTTTCGGATCGGGTATCCGGATCGGCGGCTCGTTTGCAGGGCCGGTTCCATGACCCTGGCCGGTTCCACTTCCCCGTGCCGTCAGCGTCGAACGTACTTTCTCGACACACGCATCGAGATCGTGCACGACTTCACTCCCGCTGAACCGGATGACTTCACGAATACCGAGTTTTTCGATCAGCACCGTGTCCGTCCGGAGCCGGTCGTCACGGTCAAACGCCCTGCCGTCGATCTCCACAGCAACGGCGCCACTGTACGGGTCGCCGTCGTGCAGGTCGCCATCATGCGGGTCGCCATCATGCGGGTCGACATCGTGCGGGTCGCCATCGGGCGGGTCGACATCGTGCGGGTCGCCGACCAGTGCGTCGACGCAGGCCGGTCCCAGCCGAACGTGAAGCCGGTGAGGCAGGCCTGCCCGGGTAAGTCCTTCGCGCATCATGACTTCCAAGGGGGTCAGCCAGGGCTTCCTCGACGCATACAGCGCTTCGGTATTGGGAAACACGACGCAAGTGAAAGCCAGCAGATACCGAAGCTGTTCTTTCAAGAGCGGCAAAATCGCCGCTTCAATCTCTTCTTTGTCCGGCATTCGAACCGCCCCGGTGTCCAGGTCCTCCTCTTTCCATGAGGCAAACAGATACAGGGGGATGTACCGCCTGTACGCCGGTAGCACGATGCGATTCACCACGCTGTTCAGATGTGGCGTGCACCGAGACGTCAACTTCAGCACAAGACGGTCGGGTTCGCCCGGGATCTCCCGCCCTTCATCCGGATCGACCAGGATGGCCGTACCGGGACGGGACTCGACCTCAGGCAGTGAAAACGTGTCGGGACACCGGAAAACGGCCAGTCCACGGCCCTTTCGTTCCCATTGGGATACCTCGTCTGGTGAGAACGGGACCGGACAAGCCGCGGAAAGTCGTTCTTTCGACTGCATGGCGACTGCCGATTGCACGGCGTCCGCCGAATGTGTTTCGACCATGGGATAGGCTTCTCCTACCGAAAGTGCATCGTCAGTATCCGTTTCGCAGGCGACCCGCGATCCTATCTCCAATCAGTCGATTCGGCGAACCAGCTCTCGAATCCATGGACCGGAACCGTCCCGACATTTCATTGATCGAGCCTGACCTGTCGATTATTTTCGGTTTGAGGAGGTAAGAGCGATGGGTGCCGTAGAAGAGACCATCTGGGGGACTTTCAGGTCCCGGCCCGTTTATCTCTACACGTTGAACGGAGCGAGCGGCGCGGCCGCGCGCGTGACGAATTACGGCGGGATTCTACAGTCCCTGGAGATCCCGGACACGGCAGGGCATCTCGTGGACGTAGTACTTGGTTTCGATACGCTTGATGAATACCTGGGGGGGCATCCGTTCTTCGGGACCACGGTCGGCCGCTGCGCCAACCGAATCGCCGGCGGCAGGTTCAAGCTGGAAGGGCGGGATTACCAGCTGGCGATCAACGACGGGGCCGGCCCAAATCACATCCACGGGGGACCGGGCGGATTCGACAAGCAGTTCTGGGAACCGCAGGACTTCGGCCAGCGCGAAGACGGACCCTACGTCGAGATGACCTATACGAGCGTGGACGGGGAGGAAGGATATCCCGGCACGGTGGAAACGACGGTTATCTACACGCTTACCGGAGACGACGAACTACGAATTTCGATGACGGCGCGGACCGACCGGTCCACGGTGGTGAACCTGACCAATCATTCCTACTGGAACCTGAACGGGCACCAGGCCGGCCCGGTGCTGGACCACGAGGTTACGTTGTTCGCCGACGCCTACACGCCCGTCGACGGCTATCTCATTCCCACGGGCGAAATCAGGCCGGTCGCCGGGACGCCCTTCGACTTCACGGAACCGAAAACCATCGCCGCGGAGATGGACGCGGTTTCCCAATCTGGTCCGCCGGAGTCCGCGGGTCCGCGGGAGCCCGCTGGTACGCGGAAGCCCGACGGTACGGGAGGTCCAGGTGGATACGACCACAACTTCGTCCTGCGCGAAGCGGGTGGGCGGGTGAGGCCGGCTGCTCAGGTCGCTTCACGCCGCTCGGGTCTGGCCATGGCGGTCCGGACCGATCAACCGGGCGTACAGTTCTACACGGGGAATAACTTGACCGATGCACTCACCGGCAAGCGAGGCGCCGTGTACGGCAGTCACCACGGTTTCTGCCTGGAGACGCAGGCTTTTCCGGACGCGGTCAACCGACAGGGGACGCCGGGATGGCCTACGGTCATCCTGCAACCGGATGACGAATACCGTCACGAGGTGTGCTACGCCTTCGCGTCCACGATCACCGCGTAAAGACGGTCTGGCGGAGATGGTCGGCCTGATCGGATACGAGGAAGGCCAGGATCCTGCCCACGCCATCGGGGTCGCCCAGATATGTTTCCGCCTGCTTGAGCGCTTCTTCCACCGATCCCCCCTGGGATTCGGCCCCCTGGGCGATATTCCGGAGCTTCATGGGCGTTGCGATCCCCCCCGGACAGACCGCGTGCACGCGTATTCCGAAGGGCGAAAGCTGGCTCTCGAGGACGACCGCCTGCCCGTGCACGGCCCCCTTGCTGGTCCCGTAGGCCACCGATGAACTGCCTCCCCGGACGCCGGCTCCGGAGGACAGCAGGACGATGACGCCCTTTTGCTGTTCCTTCATCACGGCCGCGGCGTACTTGCAGGTAAGAAAGGACCCTTTCAGGTTAACGTCCATCACGCGTTGCCACACTTCCTCGTCCAGCTCGTCCACGGGCACGAAGGCGCCCTCAAGGATGCCCGCGCTGTTGATGAGCGCGTCGATCCGTCCGAAGTCTTCGACCGCGCCCGCCATCAGCGCCTCGACCTGCCGGGCGTCCGAAACGTCCACCACCTGGTATGAAGCCTCGCCGCCCGCAGCGTGTATATCGCCGAAGGTCTCTTTCAGCCGGGTTTCTTCGATATCGGCCAGGACGGTCCGCCCCCCGGCTTCCGCGCAGCACAGGGCCGCGGCCCGTCCAATGCCCATCGCCGCGCCGGTAATAACGACCGTCTTGTTCTCGAGCGACATGTAGCTGTCCTTCCTCGTTTGGTTTCGTGGGATATGGTTTCGCGGGATATGGTTTGGCTGAATTCGCCCGCATTCACCGATTCATGCCAATTCCGTTCCAATGCGCTCTGGTATTCTAATCCCTGGCCGTCCAATTATCAAACCCCGATGCGCCCTGGCGCCTCCCAGACCGTTTCATTCCTCCGATGCGACCCGCCCCTTCCACACCGTTTCATTCCCCCGGGTATGCCCCCAAATGCCTTGACAGGCGTACTACACGTGTGTAACCTTATGGCAGGCGTGGAGATAGGACCCGCGGCGAGTCTGGTATCCGAATCAACGGTCAGACTACGCAAAACCCATCCGGATCAGACCCATTCGGATCAGACCCATCCCGATCCCGACAGGATCTTTGCATGGACCGGCGACATTTCCTGGAGACCCTCGCGGCCGGACTCGTTGCCGGCGGGGCTACGCTTCCCACGCTTCAGTCCCTGGCCGGCCCCCTGTTTGTACCCGTTGAAAAGGACGACGAGGGCCTGACTCCCCTGCGCAGGTTTTTCGCCGTAGCTATTGTCTCCTTTCCACCGAAAATCGACGTCGAAAAGGAACGGCTCGAGATTGAAGGCGCCGTTTCGACTCCATACGCACTGAGGTACGATGAATTGCACGAGTGGCCGCAGGTCACGCAGGAGAGTATCCTCCGTTGCGTCGGCGGCGCCCAGGGCAGGGCGCGGTGGGTCGGTGTTCGGCTGCGCGACCTGCTTGAAAAAGCGGGCATGGACCCGGAAGCCCGTGACGTCATTTTCTACGGGGCGGACGAGTATGAAAGCAGTGTACCCGTGGGCGAGGCATTGAAGAAGAGCAGCATGCTGGCCCTCGAGATGAACGACGAGCCGCTGTGGGCTAAACATGGATCGCCCGTGCGCCTGGTCATGCCCGGCATGTATGGATACAAGCAGGTCAAGTGGATTACCCGGATCGAAGTCACCCGCAAGAACCACAAGGGATACTGGGAGCAACGCGGTTATTCGGACGATGGACGGATCAAATCCTGAGGAGCCAGGCTTTCTATGGATGCCATGCTGGTTACCGGTGGAGCCGGGTTCATCGGCAGTAACTTCGTTCGATACGCACTGAAACACCGTCCCGAAACGCGGGTCGTGGTGCTTGATGCGCTGACCTACGCCGGCAGTCTGGCCAATATCGACGATAGCGTGGGTTCGGACCGGTTCCGGTTCGTTCACGGGGATATCCGGGACAGGGCCACGGTCGACGACGCGATGAGCGGGGTCGACACGGTCGTCAATTTCGCGGCCGAATCCCATGTGGACCGGTCCATCCTCGACCCGTCCTCCTTCATCGAAACCAATTTCAACGGGGTGTACGTCCTCCTCGAAGCGGCGCGGCACCAGGAAGTGAAGCGGTTCCTGCAGGTGTCCACCGACGAAGTGTACGGCCACGTACCGGAAGGCTGCTCGGTGGAAAGCGATGCCCTGGCGCCTCGCAATCCCTACGCCGCCAGCAAGGCCGCGGCGGAGCTGCTGGTCCAGTCCTATTTCACCACCTACGGCATGCCCGTGCTGATCACGCGGGGCGGGAACACCGTCGGCCCCTATCAGTACCCGGAGAAGGTCCTGCCCCTGTTCATCACGAACGCACTGGAGTACAAGCCGCTGCCGGTGTACGGCGACGGAAGCGCGGTGCGCAACTACCTGTACGTGGAAGACCACTGTTCCGCCATCGACCGGGTGCTTGAGTCCGGCAAGCCGGGGAACGCGTACAACGTGGGCACGAACCGCGAAGTCAATGGCCGGGACCTGGCCGCCCGCGTCCTGGAAATCCTCGACCGGCCGGCGGGACTGCGCGAGTTCGTCCCGGACCGGAGCGGGCATGATCTGCGGTACGCCATGGACTGCGGCCGCATCCAGGCCCTGGGATGGCGCCCGTCCCTCGACTTCGACACGCTGCTGGACCGGACGGTCCGGTGGTACGTGGACCACCCGCAGTGGTGGCAGGAGATCCGGAACGAAAGCGGTTTCAGGTCGTATTACAAACAGCAGTACGATGAACGATATCAAACTTGAAAACGTTATCAAACCTGAAAAGGTCACGCACGCATATGGAGTGTAAGATTTGACGTACCTGTCGCTGCTCGAGTCGGTTGTCCTGGCCGGATTGATCGTTCTCGTGGCCTATGGATTCCTGTTGAGCTTCATCGGCCGGATCCGCGGAAGCGGCAAGGTACCGCTGATCTTTCCCCGGCACGTCTTCGCCCTGGTGGTGCCCGTGGGGAACGACGAAGGAACGATCGGCAGGACCGTGGATCATCTGCGCCGGAACAAGTATCCGCGGAGCATGTTCGACGTGATCATCGCTCCGGTGAACTGCACGGACCAGACGCCGACCACCGCGCGGCGCAAGGGAGCGGTCGTCTACGGAGCCGGGAAGCAGCGCTGGTCCGATGCGGACGAGGCGGTCCACGGCGTGCTGGAACGGCTTACCACGAAAGACCGCTACGATGCCTACGTCATCCTGGACGTCCGGTCCAGGATTTCCGCCAACTACCTGGCCGTGATGAGTGACAAGCTCTCCCGGGGCGCCCTGGCCGTCCAGTCCGGATACAGCGTAACGGGCAGAAAGTGGACCTGGAACACGGCGAGCAGGGCCCTGCTGAGCACCTTGAAACCCTGCTGGCTTACAAGCTGGCCGCTGAATCTCCGTCTGGCCGGTGGAATCCATCGAACCGGTCTGTGCGTCTCCAGGCGGCTGGTGGAAAAACACGGCGCGCAAAGTCCCCGGCTGGACAATGTACTGGGATTCATGACCAGGTTGCTACGCCACGACGTGGTCATCCAGTATAGTGACCAGGCATGGGTATACGACCGTACCCGGGCCATAAAACCCGTTCGCTCCACGTTCGACCGCCTGAGATCGAGGTGGCGGCTTGCCCGGACCGACGGACTCCCCCTGATCATGGATGGACTGAAATGGCGCAGCGCGGCACAGGTGATCGGCGGTTTCAATCTCTTCATGCCCTCGTTTAACTCGACGTTGTTCACGGCGCTGCTGTTCTTTGGTCTCGCCGCGTACCTGCACGGCGTCGCTTCGACCATCGCCCTGGGCTGGATCGCGCTGATCGCCGGACTTGCGATCTTCGTGGTTCTCAGACTGTGGTTCATGCGCGCCCCGGCCCTGGCCTACGCGGCGCTGCCGTCACTGCCCCTGATGCTGTTCTGGCAGGCCGCAAGATCCTGTTTCACCGCCAGTCCGAAGCCTCCGCCGGCCACGACCGAGGCCAAGGTCCAGCCCGAAACGGGAAGCGGACGCTCACAGGGCCGCAAGCCGCGCAGGCGGTATTCGAGAAGACCCAGGCGCCAGCCTTCCTGAGCGGGAATGGCCCCGTGTCGGTCTTCCTGAGCAGGCCAGCCCCGGGAGCGTGACCCATTCCAATTCACCACGCGTTGATTCTTGGATTCCTGCAGGGCGTCACGGAATTCCTGCCGATCAGCAGTTCCGGCCATCTCGTGGTGTACCAATGGCTGTTCGGACCGGGCGGACCGGGCGGACCGGGCGGACCGGGTGAGCCCCAGTTGCTCTTCGAAGTCATGGTTCACCTCGGGACGCTGATCGCCGTGCTGGTCGTGTTCCGAACCGATATCGCCCTGCTGGTATCGGGAGCCTGGCGCGCGGTAACCGGCCATGCCGATGAAGACCGGGGAGCGCTTCGCCTCCTGCTCCTGCTCGCCGTGGGTACGATTCCGGCCGCGGTCTTCGGCCTGGGATGGAAGGACGAGCTCGAGCACCTGTTTTCCGCGCCGGCATATGTCGGCTGCGCGTTCCTGGTCACCGGGACCATACTGTGGCTGTCACGGTTCTCCAGCCAGCGGGGACGACCTGGTCCGTCGGGCCGGGCGAATCCGCTGGACCGGCCCGGCGGGTCTACTCGAGTCGGCCACACGGATCACGCGGGCCGGCCGGGTTGGACCGGGCAAGCTGACCGGGACCTTCGAAGGACGACCTGGATCGATGCGCTGCTGATCGGTCTGGGCCAGGCGCTGGCGCTGATTCCCGGGATCTCGCGGTCCGGAACGACCATTTCCATCGCCTTGCTGTTGGGACTTGACCGGCGGCTGGCGGCGCGTTACTCTTTTCTATTAGCGGTTCCCGCCATTCTGGGAGCGGTTGCAGTCCAGGCAGGAGATTCGGGCGCCATTCCTTCGGATCAATGGACCCCGGTAGCGGTGGGAACGCTCACAGCGGCCGTGAGCGGTTACATCGCGCTCAAGCTGCTCCTTCGCATCGTTGTTGCTGGCAATCTGTCCAGGTTTTCGTATTATTGCTGGGGAATCGGACTGCTGACCCTGGTCGGCGCGTTGTCCGGGCTGACCAGGTTGTCCGGCACATTCTGATTCGGTCTGCATCCACCTCCCTCGGCACCTCACATTCTACACACGGGAGCCAGGCACATGAATCCAGACATCAGCAAATTACTCGATGAATGGGTCTATACGGGGCCCGACAAGCTCATCGTGCGCAAGATCAAGGGAGAAGACGGCCGGACGAGGATCCAGATGCGCGTTGACCTGGGCATCCTGCAGATGGAGTGGTCGAACCGGCCGGACGGCCAAAGGCCCCACGGGAAGAACTCCCTGCTGGACCACTTTATGGATAAACTGGAGCAGCAGAAGGCGGACAAGGGACCGGACGCGCAACTCAATCTCTCCCACGAGGACTGCGTGAGCCTGCAGACGGAATCGCTTCAGTATTACTACCGGCGCATCTGCATGTTCGAACTGGAATCCTACCACGAAGCCTGCCGGGACGCCGAGCACAACCTGCAAATCATGGAAATCGTGCGGACCCATGCCGAAAACGACGACGACCGCCTGTCCCTCGAGCAGTACAGGCCCTTCGTCATCATGCACCGCACCCGGGCGCGAAGCCTCATTGCAACGGATACGGGCGATATCGACAAGGCCCTTTGCCATATCGAAGAAGGCATTGAGGAAATAGAGACTTTCTTTCGTTCCTACGACCGGGACGACCTGGTCAAGGAAAGCCAGGAACTGAAGGTGCTGAGGGACATGGCCGAGGAGATCCGAAAACAACAGCCCCGATCCGAGGAAGACCAGTTGAGGGCGGAATTGACGGAGGCCGTCGAGAACGAAGAGTTCGAACGAGCCGCCGAAATACGGGACGAACTGAAGAAGTTCGATCTGCCCTAGACGGGAGCCCCACTTGCTTTCCTGGATCAGATCCGCCGACCGTCAACTCATCCTCTTCGTACTTGGCGCGGTCAGCATGGGTCTTTCGATGGGGCTGGGTGAAATAAGCTTCAACAACTTCCTCAGCGACACCTACAAGATGGACGCGATGAGCCGCGGCGAGCTCGAGTTTCCCCGCGAACTGCCCGGTTTCCTCGTCGCCGCCTTCGCCGGCATCCTCTTCTTCTGGTCGGAACTGAAGATGGCCGCCCTCTCCATGGCGCTGATGGCCGTGGGGTTCCTGGGACTCGGCATCTACGGCGATCTGTACGGGTTGATGCTCGTTTCCATGATCATCTGGAGCATCGGTATGCACCTGCAGATGCCCGTGACCCGGACGATCGCCCTTCGGCTGGCCCGTGAAGGACGGGGTGCCACCATGCTCGGGCGCCTGAGCGGCATCCAGACCGGCGCCGCCATCCTGGGCAGCATCCTGCTCTGGATGGGACTGGGCGGCACCTCATTCGGCTACCTGCCCGTTTTCGCCCTTGCCGCGCTGGTAGCCCTGGGAGGCGTCTACTGCTACCTGGCGATGCGTCCTATCGAGGGACACACGGGCAACCGCCCCACCTTCATCATGCGGAAGCGGTACACCCTGTTCTACCTGCTGAACATCCTCTTCGGCGCGCGGAAGCAGATCTTCATCACCTTTGGTCCGTGGGTACTGATCAGTATTTTCGACAAACCGGTATCCACCATCGCCTCGCTCCACCTGGTCGCATCCGTCATCGGCGTGTTCTTCGCGCCGCAGCTGGGCAAGCTGATCGACCGGTTCGGGGAGCGCCTGGTGCTGATGATCGACGCGGTGCTGCTCATCGGCGTCTGCGTGGGCTACGGTTTCGCCGCTGAAATGGGGCTGGGGGCGTGGGCGGTGGATCTCATCTATGCCAGCTTCGTGCTCGACCTGGTCCTGTTCAACGTCAGTATCGCGCGGACCACCTATGCCAGCAAAATCGTCGTCAAGAGGGACGATCTCACCGCGACCCTGTCCCTGGGCGTCACCATCGACCACGCGGTGTCCATGTCCATTCCCACCCTGGGCGGTCTGGTCTGGGTCATCTACGGCTACCAGTACGTCTTTATCGGTGCGGCGGTCGTCGCCGTCCTGACCCTGGTGGCCACCGGTTTCATCACGGTGCCCCGCCCGGGTACGGGCCGGGTGAGCCAGGCGGAGGCCGCCGGGTGACGGCAGCGGTCCGCGGACGGGCCGGCGCCCCGATCGAGGCGGGCGACCGATCCAGGCGAGTGCCTCCGCGACGATCTGCCTGCTGGCCGCCGGCTAGCCGCCGGCCATCCATCCGCCGTCTACCACGATCAGTTGTCCCGTGAGGAAATCCGAGGCCGGAGCGGCCAGGAACACGGCGGTGCCGGCGATGTCCTCCGGTTCGCCCCAGCGCCCGGCCGGCACGCGGTTCAGGATGTAGGCACCCCGCTCGCTTTCTTCGACGGGCCGGGTCAGTGGCGTCCGGATGTATCCCGGACAGATGGAATTGATGTTGATGTTGTACGGGGCCCAGTCGATGGCCAGTTGGTAGGTCATGGAAGCGATACCGCCCTTGGCGGCGGTGTAGGCGGGGATATGGGGAATGCCCGTAATGGCGGCCAATGATGCGATCTGGATGATCTTGCCGTACTTCCGCTTGATCATGTGACGGGCCGCGAGTTGGGTGAGGAAGAAGGTGCCCTTCAGGTTGGTGTCCACGATCCGGTCCCAGTCCTCCTCGCGGTAGTCCTCCGGCGGGGTGCGCACGTTCACCCCCGCGTTGTTGACCAGGATATCGATCTGGTTCCAGGTTTCCAGCGTCGTTGCCACCAGGTATGCACGGCCGTCCCGGTCCGATACGTCCGTATCCACGACCAGCGCTTCGCCGCCGATCGTCCTGATGTTCTCAGCGGTCTCCTCGAGCCTGGAGCGGGTCCGGCCCGCCAGGACGACCCGGCCACCCGATTCGGCCATGGCCGTCGCGATCCCCTGGCCGATGCCCGTTCCCGCGCCGGTTACAATGGCGACCCTGTCCTTGAGTGAAAACCGTTCGAGATTCATTTGTGCTCCTGTCGTACTGCCGGTCCGTGCCTGTTTAGCGTTGACAGCGACCACCCCGAACCGGTATCTGTTTCCTGTCGGGCGATGGGCCGAATGGCGAGTAAATATACAGGCCGGCACTCCCCGTGGCAATGAGACAAACGCGTAACATGGAGAGCGACTAGACCTTGGGTACGCCCGCAGAACCCGAATCCGTGAAGCTGGTATGCGCGATCATGGGACAGGACGAAACGAAGCTGGCGGAGGGCCGAGAGCTCCTGGCCGGTCGGTTCGGCGCATTGGAACTGACCGGTCCGGTATTCGACTTTTCCTTCTCATCCTACTACGAGCGGGAAATGGGGGCCGGACTGGTCAAGCAGTTCCTCGGATTCGGGCCGCTCGTGAACCCGGAGGACCTCGTGGAGATAAAGCGCGCGTGCAACGACCTGGAAGCCGGCCTGGCCCGACCCGACGGCCTGCCCGGACGGGGACTGAACATCGATCCGGGCTACGTCAACGGCGGCCAGCTCGTCCTGGCGACCACCAAGAACTACAGCCATCGTATATACATCGGGAAGGGGATATTTGGCGAGGTGACGCTGCTGTACACCCGGGGCGAGTTTACTCCGCTGCCCTGGACCTACCGGGACTACCGCACGGAAGCGGCACTCGCCTTCTTCACCCGCGTGCGCCGCGCCTTTCTCGCCCAGCGGGGAAGTTCGAGCACCGGATGACCGGAAGCGTCCATCCGGATGACCGGAAACACCCGGCAGCCGAAAATCACGACCGCCGGCTCATTTTGTCTTGACCTGTTTTGAGCGCCCGGTTTATTATACCCGTATACCAAACTTCCACTACGATGACGATTGTATCTACAGGCGGACTGACCCCTTTCAGTCCGCGTAATCCCGTCATCTCGCATGTGGTCGCCCGCGACAAAGAACCAGGCTTATCCCGGTCCGGTAGAAAGACTGCACACATGATTCGTCTCAAGGTATATGATGTGGGGCCTCCCTATCCCCTGCACGCCACGCCCGTACTCTGGCTGGCCGACGAGCAGGAAGAGCAGGTGCTGATTCTGCTGATCGGCATCGCGGAAGCCTTCGCCATCAAGAGCCAGATCGACTCCGGCGAAGAAGCACCGCCGCGGCCCATGACCCACGATCTGCTGAATTCAGTCTTCGAACATTTCGACGCCGAGATCGAGTTCGTGCTCATTTCCGAACTGCGCGAGCAGCAGTTTTACATCGCGGAAATACACGTGAAGGCCAACGGACAATCCATGACCATCGACTCGAGACCCACGGACGCCATTGCCCTCGCCCTTCGTGCCGACGCCCCGATCTACGTGGAAGAGGAAGTCATGCAGGCGGCCGGCAAGCGCATGCCCAAGAGCAAGGACGAGAACGGCGAGGACGCGCTCGCCGCGTCCATCGAGGAACTGGAAGCCGAAGCGGGCGAGGAAGGCAAGGTGCCCGCGGCGCAGGTGGCCGCCGAGGAGTTGATGGAATCCGTGGAGTTCAAGCGTCAGCCACGCACCCCCCTGGAAACGGCGCGGCAGAAACTACAGGCAGCCATCGATGAGGAACGGTACGAGGATGCCGCCCGTCTGCGCGACGAGATCAACCGCCTGGAAGAGAGCGCCTGAAGGGGTAGCGTGCGAGAAGCCATCACGATGTGGAAGTATACCAGGATGGTCGTCCTGGTAGCCCTGACGGCAGCCATGTATGCCGCCGTCCTCATTCCCTTCAAACTCCTTCCCATTATACCCGGCATTACCGAACTCAGGCCGGCCAACGTATTCCCGGTCATCTGTTCCCTCATGTTCGGTCCCGCCGGTGCGTGGGGCGCCGCCTTCGGCAACCTGATCGGCGACCTGATGGGCGGCACCTACGGGCTGGGCAGCTACTTCGGAATGATCGGCAACTTCCTGCTCGGTTACATCCCTTACCGGTTATGGCGCATGCTTACCAGCAAAGAGCCCGGTGCCTGGTCCCCGGCCATGCTGGTCCGGTACCTCTACGTAACGTTGCTGGCCAGCATCGCCTGCGGCGTAATGGTCGGCTGGGGGCTGGACACCCTGGGGCTCGTGCCCTTCCACGTGCTGGCGCCCCTGATTTCCCTCAACAACTTCGTCACCGCGGCCATTCTTGGTCCGCTGCTGCTGCCGGTGCTCTACAAGCGGGTGAAACAGTGGGGCCTGCTCTATCACGACGTCATGGACGCCGCCGATCTCTCCAGGGGCCGGCTGCCCCATTTGGCCCACGTGGTCATGGTCCTGGCCCTTTTCGGCAGCCTGTACGTCGGGGTCTCTATCTCGCTGGGCTTGAATGAGGAAGCGTCCCGGACGATCCCCCTGCTGTTCGGCCTGGAAATCACTGCGCCGGAAAGCCTGCTCATGCCGGCGGGCGCCAGCGTCGGCATGGGGCTGCTGCCCCTGATGGTCCTGCTCGTGATCGCCTGTTTGCTGATCTGATCCACGTCGGCCACCGGGATCGAGGCGGGGCGCCACCGATGGGTTCGAACTTGCCGCAACGGGAGGACAACTACGCATGAAGGTCGTCGACGTAGAACGCATCGTGGTGGATGTGCCGTTCACCGAACGCCAGGCCCGCATTACCGAGCGCGAGGTCTATAACTGGTCGATCCTGGAACTTTGCCGGGTGACGACGGATACAGGGCTGGCAGGCTGGGGGGAAACGGTCATTCACTACACCTGGGCGCGGGTCACCGACGAGGCCGTGAACCGGGTCATCGGGAAGAGTCCGGCCGACGTGATGAACGACGACTCGCTCGGTGCCGGATTGCAGATGGCCCTCTTCGACGTGGTGGGCAAGGCGCTGGGGGTGCCCTGCTACAAGCTGCTCGGGAACAAGGTGCGGGACTGGTCGCCCATCTCCTGGTGGTCCATCGACGCCTCGCCCGCAGACTGGCTGGCCGAGGCCCGCGACGCGGTGGCCCTGGGGTATACCAGCTTCAAGATCAAGCAAAGGCCCTGGTGGGACATCTTCGCCCAGGTGGACGCCGTCGCCACGGGCATCCCCGGTTCCTTCAAGCTGGACCTCGACGCCAATGCCACCATGCAGAACGCGGCCGCGGCCATGCCCGTCATGCAGAAACTGGCCCAGCACGACAACGTGGCCATGTTTGAATCCCCCATCCCGCAGACCGACATCCTGGGCAACCGCCAGCTCCGGCAGGTCATCCCCCGGCCCATCGCCATGCACTTCGGTTCGCCGCCGTACATGACGGCCGTCCGAGAGGAAGTCTGCGACGGTTTCGTCATCTGCGCCGGGAAGTCCGAGGTGATGCGGCAGGGCCAGCTGAGCGCCGAGGCCAACATGCCCTTCTGGCTGCAGCTCGTAGGCAACGGGCTCACCACGACCTGGGCCGCCCATCTCGGTGCGGTGCTGACCCACGCCACCTGGCCGGCTATCACGTGCATCAACCTCTACAGCCACCACCTGCTGACGCAACCCATAGAGGTCGTGGGCGGCTTTCACCGGGTTCCCGAGGATCCGGGTCTGGGCGTGACCGTGGACGAGGAAGCCGTGGAGAGGTGGAAAGTTCCGGAAGATACCGTGCAAGCGTTGAAAGAAAAGGGCGAACGGTACGCCAAGCCCGAACCTCGGATCGTCAATTCGGTGGTCTATCCCGACGGTACCCGCATTCATATCGCGCCTATGGGCCGGGGATACGGCTATTACATCCAGGGCAACGGTCCGGCCCACGCGGACGGGGTATGTCTCGAGATCCTGCGGGACGACGGTTCGAAGGAATGGCAGGATCTCTACGAAAGGGTTCTCGAACATCCGGTGCGCAGTCGGGGCGAGATCTGATACCGAACATCCGGTGCGCAGCCGGGGCGAGATCTGATATCGAACATCCGGTGCGCAGCCGGGGTGTAACTACAGGAGACGGCAATTCATGATCAAGATCGCGGAGATTCTCAGCACGGGCCGCAACACGCTCTGGGACCAGGTAAAACAGATCGGTGTGGATCACGTGGTCACCAGCATGCCGCCGGCGGTGGGCAATGAGAAGGGCTGGGAGTACATGCCCTTGCTGCGGATGAAGAACAACTTCAACGACGCCGGCTTCGACGTGGCCGTCATCGAAAGCGCACCGCCCATGCACCGCATCAAGCTGGGGGTGGAAGGCCGGGAGGAGGAGCTGGACAACGTCTGCACCTTCATCGAGAGCATGGGCCGCGTCGGCATCAAGACCTGGTGCTACAACTGGATGGCCATCCTGAACTGGACTCGCACGTCTTCCACGGTCCCGTCCCGGGGCGGCGCCGTCGTCACCGGCTACGACCACGCCATGATGAAAAACGCGCCGTTGACCGAGGCGGGCGAGGTCTCCGAAAACCAGCTCTGGGAGACGCTGCACGACTTCCTCGAGCGGGTGACGCCCGTCGCGGAACAGTACGGCGTGGAGATGGCCATGCACCCCGATGATCCCCCCCTCTCGCCGCTACGGGGAATCGGACGCATCATGAGGTCTCTGGACAATTACCAGAAGCTCCTGGACCTGGTGCCGAGTCCCATGAACGGGGTCACCTTCTGCCAGGGAAACTTCGCCCTCATGACCAACGACCAGCCCGCGGCCATCCGCCACTTCGGCGCGCAGCGCAAGATCTTCTTCGTCCATTTCCGGGATGTGCGGGGGGACGTGGAGAACTACGTGGAGACCTTTCACGACGACGGTCCGACGGACATGATGGAATGCCTGCGCGCGTACCGCGATATCGGGTTTGAAGGCGTGCTGCGCCCGGACCACGTGCCGACCCTCTCCGGCGAAGACAACGACCACCCGGGGTACTCGGCCCTTTGCCGGCTCTACGCAGTCGGTTATATCAGGGGGTTGAGAGAGGCGGTCTACCGGGAGGGAGGGTAGCGCCTTAATAGTTAGCGGCGGCAGCCAGGAACGTTTTTGCGGTGGCCGGCCAGCATGAAAGCGGAGTCCGTCAGCTTTCGGGGTCAGGCTCCGGGTGGATCGAATCGACCCAGTACACGTTCTCCGGCTTCTCCACCGGTTCGATGTCCAGGTTGACCACGACCGGGTCCATGCCGCTTCTGCACAGCACGCATTCCAGGGGTTCGTCGGTCCGGGCGTTGATCTCCTGGTGGGGCACGAAGGGCGGCACGTAGATGAAGTCGCCCGGTCCCGCTTCCGCCACGAATTCCAGGCGCTCGCCCCAGCGCATCCTTGCCCTTCCCTTCACCACGTAGATCACGCTTTCCAGTTCGCCGTGATGGTGCGCGCCGGTTTTCGCGTTCGGGTGGATCGTCACCGTGCCCGCCCAGATCTTGCTCGCCCCGGTCCGGGCGTGGTTTATCGCCGCCGCCCGTGACATGCCCGGTGTCTGTGGCGTGTTCGAATCAAGGCGGTCGCCGGGGATGACCATCACCCCGTCATCACGCCATTTCGAATCGTCATTCATCCAGTCCAAGCTCCGCGCGCAGTCCCACGTCCATTACGCTGTTCTTCGTCCAGTAGTCCAGCATGATCCGCTTATTGCGCACCGCCGTCGTGACGAGTTCCTTCGTCGTTCCGTCCGCCGCGATCTCGACCTCCTCCCAGGATTCGATCTCGTGGGGGAAGTCCCGCTTGAACCGTATGGTCAGGGTCCGGTTGAGTTCCGGGTAATAGACCAGGTTGTAGACCATGATCTCGGGCTCCCGGGCGTCGGGCATCAGGATGGCGGTGGCGTTGACGGTCCGCCAGGCCGTATGGTCGAATCGCTGGTACAGGGTACCCGGGATCATGGACACCTCTCCGGAAGGAAGGGCGTCCGGATTCAGGCGGATGGTCGTCCAGATCTCGTCCTCGGGGATGGCGTTTTCGAGTTCGGCGACCCGGTCGCCTTCGCTTTCGAAATAGGAGTACTGGCGCACGCGGTACCGGTCGTCCTGCAGGTTCAGCTGGACGAAGGCGTGGCCGCACCATTCCTGCACGGACGTCGTGATCTTCAGCGTCTTCGGATGGAGGTCCCGGTACACCGGGGTGAAAGCCGACGTCATGACCGTGTAGGGATACACCCCCGTATTGAACTCGCGCAGGGCGTTCAGCTTGAGGACCTTGACGGCGTCGTCCCCGGCCTCCTCGGGCCGGTCCAGCTTGACCTGCTTCTGCGCCGAGAAATCCTCCGTTACGAATATGAGCACCGCGTCGCCGTCGTGGAGTTCGCCGTACCGGGCCTGCTTGAGCGTATAGCTCGTAATCTCCGCCTTGCCCTGGTACCAGTAGTCGCCGAACGTGACGGGCGCGTCCCGGTCGGCGTCCGTGCCGTCCCCGACAAGTCCGCATCCACCGGTCAGCCCGATGTATACGCACAGCGCGGCCATCACGCCAACCAGCAGTCTCAACAGGTTCCGTTTCATTGTATCACCTCGCTTTCCCCTGGGATTTCGGGAGAGTAGGCGAAGGGGCGCGATCCCAGCATCCGGATGCCGTAGACAGCCATGGAGACCAGCCCCCAGGTGAGTCCGACGACCACGCCCGCGTCGACGATGCCGCGCCAGGGCTGGGGCAGGTACCGGATCAGGAAGATCAGGATCACGATCCCGATGGTCAGCGCCAGGATATTTTTCCGGCGGCCCGGGTTGATATGTATGTAGCCGGCGAGGAACAGCGGCGCCAGCCCAATCAGCACGGGACGCGGATGATGATAGAGGTACCAGGCCCGGGCGACGACACGCGGAGAAAAGTTTCGTTGAAAACCCTGGTACCCCTCCGAATGGGCCATGAACACCACCACGGCGGCCAACGCCACCCAGTGGTACCAGTAGAACGGGAAATTGCTGTACGCGTCGACCGAGACTGAGAACAGCCGGACGATGGCGTAAAGCAGGACCGCACAGATGAAGGAAAAGCCCCAGGCCAGACCGATGATGGAGAGCAGTCTGCCTGGTGTCTTCCGCGTTCGCTCCTTCATGGACGCCCCTTCAACGTACGTTCCATGTCCCGCTGGGCGTCCCGTTCCATGATGGTCCGTCTCCGATCGTAGTCTCTCTTCCCTTTGGCCAGGGCGATCTCCACCTTGGCGCGTCCCCGTTTGAAATAGACTCTAGTGGGGATCAGGGTGAGCCCTTTCTCCACGACCCGGCCGATCAGCTTGCGGATTTCCGAACGATGCAGGAGCAGCTTGCGCCGGCGGTTCGGTTCGTGGTTGTAGGTGCTACCCTGCTCATAACGCGAGACGTGTACGTTGTACAGGTAGATCTCGCCGTTATCGACCGCGGCGTAGCTGTCGGTCAGGTTGATCTTTCCCGCCCGCAGCGACTTCACTTCCGTGCCGGTCAGGACGATCCCCGCCTCCCAGGTCTCCAGGAAATGGTAGTCGTGACGCGCCTTCCGATTGGTTACGATGATCTTGATGTCATCGGCCCCGTTGGACTCGGCGATGTGACGATCTGATGCGCTGGCCATATCTGCCTCGAATCGGCATAGATTATCCGGCTTTCACTGCCCGCCCTGCTTGACAATCGGCGGCTACCGGAATATATTATGTGTGCGGTTTTATGACAAATGGTATGTGATGCCGAAGTGGTGGAACTGGTAGACACGCTGTGTTCAGGGCGCAGTGGGCTTTCGCCCGTGAGAGTTCGAATCTCTCCTTCGGCATTCTGGTCGGTGGACCCGCATGATTCATGTGGGTTTTTTGTTGGGATACGACTTTAGGTACACTACCTGGTTTCCTGAGTCTTCATGGAACAATGGATTGAACATCTTCTGGTCGGATTGCCGAGTTTAGGGCTTCTGCTGGTCATTGCCGTAATGCTCGGTACACTCGGCAAAGGCGCGGACTGGCTGGTTCATGAAGCGGTCATTCTATCGAGCCAATGGGGCTTGAGCAAAGCGGTTATCGGTGCAACGATCGTCAGCATCGGCACGACGACCCCCGAGGCCGCGGTCTCTGTACTCTCGGCGCAACAGGGGGAGCCGGGACTTGCGCTCGGCAACGCGGTCGGATCGATTATCTGCGATACCGGCCTGATACTCGGATTGGCGGCCCTGATTGCCCCGCTCCCATTCGACCGTATGCTGGCTTCGCGGTTATGCAACGTGCAGCTGGGGGCCGGGATTCTCCTGGTAGCTGTTTGTCTGCCGTGGTCCTCTCCGGCGAGCGCTTTCAGCGCTGGCGGCGTCCTGCCTCAACTGGCCGGTGTCGTCTTCGTTGTGCTACTCGCGTTGTATATCTGGCAGTCCATCCGATGGGCGGGCTCGACACCGCCAGATGCAGAAAACACCGTAGAAACATTTAAAGCGGGAACAGGCACATTCGGAACGCTCCTCAAACTCATCGGAGCGATCGCGATCATCGTAATCTCCGCGCAGATCCTGATCCCGGCCGTGAGTATCATGGCAGAACGCATCGGCGTACCGAAACACATCATCTCGGCGACCCTTGTCGCCTTCGGCACGTCGGTCCCGGAACTGGTGACGGCCATCGCGGCGGTGCGACGCAATCACGGTGAGCTGGTCGTCGGAAATGTCATCGGTGCGGATATCCTGAACGTGCTTTTCGTTGCGGGGGTCTCCGCTTCCGTAACGCCAGGCGGTCTGCAGGCAGATGGACAGTTCTTCCAGTTTCTGTTCCCCGCGATGCTGTTCGTACTCATCGTTTTCCGATTCGGTATCCACCTGTCTGTCGGATTTTTGAAACGTCCCCTGGGGGTCGTGCTGGTCTCCGCGTGGCTCTTTGTGACGATTCTGAGCTACGTGCTTTCCATTGAGATGCATTAGGGTACCGCCGTACCGCAACCTTGACCGGGATGCGTTCGACAGTGTCAGCGTGTATGACACGCCCTTCTAAATTTCACATGTCTCGATAGCGCCTTCATGCTGATGTGTGGTCCGTCACACTTTTTTTCGAATACCGAGTATACCGTCGCTTTCACAGTGTGGACAACGTATTCCAACCGGCCATCGCGTTTTGATGAACCTTTTCTCTGCCGGTGCATCCTCTGGAAACATCTCGAAAAATTGCCAAATTGTAAGTTGCTCCCTGTCTATCTTCTCATTGTTCATCGACCTCTTCTTGCTATGTTGATCACTCAAATCTACTCCGTACGGATTGACTGATTGCGCTGAAAAGCAAGGCGGATAGATTACACAGAGTCGATAAACAGTTGGCAGGCTAGGCGGGCGTAAAGATCGTTAGCGGCATACGGGTTGCTCAGGTCGGGAACCCCTGAATCAAACCCAGAAGTGGCAAGGCAGGACATTTGTTCTTATGTACGTATCTCACTCCCTCCGTTTGCCACATTCTGATGGCAGATATTTCTCAAGTATAAGGTTCCCAGTCCATTTAGTGCGCTGTTTAACAAATTGGTTTTAGAGGCCAATCAAGGCTGATTCTATTCGCAGTCTACGCCGCGGCTTCCTGCAGGATGCGTCCGTCGAAGAGCCGGATGGTCCGGTGGGCGTGGTCGGCCAGCGCTTGGTCGTGGGTCACCATGATGATGGTCGTCCCCGCTTCGTTCAGGCCGGTCAGCAGTTCCATCACCTCGGCGCCGTTGGCCGAGTCCAGGTTTCCGGTCGGCTCGTCCGCTAGGATCAGCTTGGGGTTGCCGATGACCGCCCGCGCCACGGCCACACGCTGTTGCTGGCCTCCCGAGAGCTGCTGCGGGAAGTGGTTCCGCCGGTGCGGGATCTGCATGTGCTCCATGGCCGCTTCCACCCGCTGCTTGCGCTCCGCCTTGGACGTGCCCAGGTAGATCAGCGGCAGCTCGATGTTCTCGTAGACTGTGAGTTCGTCGATCAGGTTGAAGCTCTGGAAGACGAAACCGATGTTGGCCTTGCGCAGGTTGGCGCGCTGTCGCTCGGAGTGAGAGGACACTTCCTCGCCGACGAAGTGGTATTCTCCACCCGTGGGGTTGTCGAGGAGGCCGAGGATGTTGAGGAGGGTGGACTTGCCGCAGCCAGAGGGTCCCATGACCGCCACGAACTCGCCTTCGTCCACGGTCATGGTCACGTCGTTGAGCGCGGTGGTCTCCACCTCTTCGGTTGTGTAGAGTTTTTTTAAGTTTTGCGTCTGAATCATGTTGGGCTCCCGTCTTATGCTGATTCACCGGACGGGCTCGATGTATTTCCAAATTCTTTGCCGCGTCCCGGCATTGATCATAGTAAAGTTCGTGCCTTCTACAGCAACACCAGCCCTTCCCTATCACCGAAGTTGTTTTACATCGGCACGATGACCCGTCTTGCCCTACCTTAGATCCTTGAGGACCTCAAGGCACTAGCTGTTCTACCATCCGAGCCGTATCGCACGACACATAGCGATCTCGCCGGAGATACCCAATACATAAAGCCAATACCATATAATACTATTCAGAAAGAATGATCGAGCCAAGTACCGAAGTGTCATATTCATTTCGCCGCTCACGACCAGACCAAGCCAGGACAGTTTTAACTCCATCAAGTCGGTTATCACAGTCATACAATTCGATGTCGAAATAGATGGTATCTCCAACTCTCGGATCTAAATCAACAGCTGCCCAGGGAATACGAGCACTAAATTGATATCCGTTACTCGACTTGCTAGCTAACACTCTAGAACTCTCTGTGACTTTGGAGGCAAACAGTACTTCGTGTATTATCTCTTGGGTTAAACATACTGCACCGTCCTGATGGTCAGGCTTTAGTACTATGAACAGAGATTGGATACCACTTTGTCCTTGGAAGTAGATACGTACTGCATCTTGATCGTACAGAAACCCACGCATGCAAGACTGGCCAGGAATCACAAAGTCATCAATTACATGCACCGCCAAGTAAAAGTAAGACTCGTTCCATCCTATCCAGCACTTTGCACTAAGATCAGAATTTGATTTTGGAATTTCTCCAACCTGAAGGTGGGTTTCCGATCTATGCCCCGATTTGTTGAAACTTTCTGGTATTCGTATCTGCGGATCGGAAACATCAGGGTCAAGAAAACCCAAATCATCGAGCATTGACGATTGTATTTTGTAACAACGGATGCCTGGTTCCGAGGAGGTTGCCTTTTTAACAACTTCGGTGGCTGCCTTTGCAGAATTTTTGTTAAAAAGCCTATCTAGGAAAGGTGTATCCCAGAAGAAAGTTGTTGTACCATTGTGCTCTCCGTAGAACTCATCTGGTAAACTACGACGCGGTCGCTCAAACCTGCCCAATATATCGTTAATCGACGAAGAATCATATAATCTGTCCAGATAAAACAGGGTATAGTAAACAGGTTCTATAGCTCTAAGTTCATTAGCCCTTTTAACTAATGCACGACGAAAGGCAGGAGAATCGTGCAGTTTGATTATCTGGAACACATCTTGAAACTTGTCTAACTTAACTTCCTCGTTCTTGAGTATACGTCTGTAGAACGTTGCTTCAAAAAACAGATGCCTTGAAAGGTATATAAGCTGATTCACGATATTGAAAACTGGAATCGCGCAGTCCCCAGAAACCTGGCATGTAGTCGCTGTATCGAACCAATCTTTCAAGTCTACGACTAAAGGTTCTGAGGGATAACAGATATGATAATGTAGATCCAAAACAGTCAGGTAAGGGGTTTTATAGAGTCTTCTCAGACACATATTCCATATAAGAGATCTTTGAGAATGAGTTAGTTCATACTCTTTGGCGAGAGGATTGGACATTAAGTAAGATTCGTACTCTGACAACAATTGAGGGACTACCTCATGTACAGGTCCGAACCTTTCGGGTGTCCGTGTAAAGGGGAAGAGATGATTGTTAGGGTCTCTGTAATGCCAGTGAAATGTGTAGGTTTGGGGAGGTTGGAACTGATCTTTTCTTACTAAGTCGTAAAGAGACTGAGAGTAGTCTGCATCATACAGGGCAGCAATAGTCTCATTCACCTGTTCCGGGTGGGCCAGTAAATCTATATCACTCGCTGTTTTTAAACTAATGTCCTGGTATAACTGATGGCCAAGTACGGGTCCTTTTAATGAGAGTATATTGATTTTATTCTTATCCATTACTTCCAAGATACGCCGTAACTCTTTTAACATCAGCGTGTTAATTTGTATTATGGACTCATGCCCAATCACCAACTGCTGTTTAATTGATAATGGTACTGCCTGCTTAAATGGAAAATTCGGATTCAACAGATGATAACGACAAAATGGAATCGTTTTCTGGTGCATTGCCTGTTTCAAAAAGTTACCCCAGTTAAAAGTACTTCCAATGTACCTTTCGATAAGATCAACGTGATCATCGTCTAAACTGGGTCTAGCCAGAAGTAGGAGCGCATTGTCTTCAGGTTTTAACGTATGCATTTTCTAATTTAGCAGGCATCTCATGACGCCGTAAACTTGTCCTATAGTTTGGGCCACAGATTGTACAATTCAAGCAACTGTCTTGAAGGTCAGAGTTACCAGCGACTTGAGAATGAGAATCAGGCCAGGGCAGGCCATGCTTGAGTAAGGAGAGTTAGGGTGTCAAGAGAAAGTCGGCTACTTAGTTGCAGCGATCACTGGTGTGTGACAAGTTTTCTCCCGAACCCGGATACAAAGGCTGATGCAACAAATCTTGACGTCATTCGTACACCAACGACTCGACCAGGGGATTCGCGTTTTTTCTCCAAACCTGAAAGGCCACCGTGGCCAGCACGAGTACCAGAGCCGCCATACCAGCCAATACGAACTCGCCGATACCCAATGCGGCGTTGAACTCGTACATACTAAGCCAGAAGTTCAGCAATAGATAGCCAGGCGGGCAAGCCAGCATGATTGCGATGGCCAGTGGCAGCGCAAACTGCCTTCCGATCAAAGCCGTCGTGTTAAACGTTGATGCGCCTAGCACTCTTCGGATACCGATTTCCTTCGTTCTCCTGTTGATGTTTAACAAGCTCAGGCTGTATACGCCCAGCAGGGCAATCAAAAGCGTGATTATAGCGATGTATAGCGCTATATCTCCCAGCAACCGTTCTCTTTGATAGAACCGGCCGATATCATCCTCAAGGTAGTAGTATTCAAACGGCAAACCTGCTGAGATACGCTCCCAGACCGATTTGACAGTTGATAGGGTCTGCGGAATTCCTTCCGGCCGCGTTCTGATCAGAAGAAACCGGATCCTGTCAGGAGCAAGACGCAGTACCACCGGTTCCAGGTCGTATTGTAATGATCGGTAATGGTAATCTTCCGTCACGCCGATCACACGGGCATTGCCACCAGGTATAGCCTCTCCGATCGGATTTTCCCATCCCATTTCCCTAACCAGCGCTTCATTTACGATCAAACCTTCGGTCTCATCCGTGGCGTATGTTCTCGAAAAGTCGCGTCCTTCCACCAACGCGATGCCCAGCGCGGGCAGATAGTCATAATCCACGTGGTATTCGTAGGCTGAAAACTGCTTGCCCGACTCGTCGGTGTGACCTATCTGCCCCAAACCCCTCATCGGACCGAATGAGCTCGACGCCGCGGAGATATAGGTGATCTGAGGGTAATCGTCTAACGCCTCTTTTAAGGGCTCGAGCATTCCGGATTCGGGCATGCTTACAACAAGCACATTCGACGTATCGAAGCCAAGATCCTGGGAGGCAAAATACTGAAGCTGACGAAGTATGGTAAACAGGCAGATCATCAGGAAGATCGAAAGCGTGAACTGCATGGTGATTAGCACTTTGCTTAAGATCGTCAATGCTCCGGCCTTTACATGATGCGTAAGGATGGAGGTGGGATCGAGGCGGGACATGTAGAGCGCGGGATAGCTTCCGGATATAAGGACGACTAGACCCGTAAGGCCGATCAGCGCGAGGAGTGTCGATCCACTTTCGAAGTAATCGATCCGGAGGTCTTTGGCGAACAGGCTGTTGAATCCGGGAAGCAGCAGATGTGCTAACGACAAACCCAGTATAAGCGCTGCAACGCCCACCAGCAACGCCTCCCCCCAGAACTGTTTCATTATCTGAGGACGGGTTCCGCCCAGCGTTTTGCGTACGCCGACTTCCTTTCCGCGTAGAACCGATCTGCCTAGTGTCACGTTGATGAAGTTGATACACGCGATGAATAGAAGGAGGAAGCCGAGTGTTCCCAGCACATATGAAACGACAATGTCGCTCTTTGGGAAAAGGTCGAACAATATCGAAGAATCCAGATAGATGTCGGCTAGCGGCTGAAGTCGCATTACGCTGGCATCTGTCCCCCGAAACCTAATGAAGTGCTTTTCAACGAATTCTGGAAACTGGGACTCCAGGGTTCCGGCGACTTCAGGACCGGTCAGTTCCACAAAGGTCGCAGCAACATCCCACGCCCAGCTCTTATTCCTGCTGTTGCCAGCCTCTGTCAGGATCTTCATTGAAATCAGAAAGTCGAACTGAAAGATGGTATTGGCGGGTACCCGGACTACGCCGGCCACCTGGTGTTTCCGGTCGTCCATAGTCAACCATTCTCCGACGGGGTCGGCGTCTCCAAAGTACTTCTCTGCAATTTGTTCGTTTAGTATTACACGGGATCTGCTTTCAAGGGCACCCTCGAGAAAGCCGGAAACGGCCTGAAAGGTAAATAAATCAAAAAACCCTGGGTCGGCATAGAAAACCGTTTCTTCACGGACGGTCACGTCTCCAGAACTCACCAGAACCGGTTCGGTATTAGCATATCGAACGGTTCGGACTATACCCGCATACGCGTCGTCCAGCGCCGGAGCAAGGGGTACTGGCGTCATCCCAATCGTCCGATACTCTCCCATGAAGGCCGTTTTCGAGACACGAAAGACGTTGGCGCCCTTTTCATGGAAGTCATCGTAACTTAACTCCTGTCGAACGAGCAGGAAAATCAGGATGCACAAGGCCATAGCTACTGAAAGGCCGAATACGTTGATGACGCTGTGTCCTTTGCTCCGTATGATGTTTCTTAGGGCTGTTTTCAGGTAGTTGCTGATCATTGTCCCATTCCATTTCCAAGGTTTATCTAGTCAACAATTGCTTTTGGTTTTCCCTTAACTCGAAAGGCCAATATCTTTAGTTATTCATCAGAAACTTTGAATTCCAACTGGTCAATCACTACGAGAGAATGAAACCGTGGAAGAAGGCCGATCACGTCTCATCTACTGCATCGACAAGCTCTACAATCGTAATCGCTTGTGCTCAGACCGAACAACTGACCACCCACCGAGTTTGATTGAATGATTTCACGTGAGTAAACAAAAGCTTAACCGGTGCTCCCATTGGGTAAACACTGCACCAAATTGATTGACCAAGGCACTCCTGCGTTTGTCAAGAATACGCACTAACTTGAGTATTAAACAGACGACTGTATTCTCCACAATTTTCCATAAGTTCCTGATGTGAACCTTGCTCGACAATCCGTCCTTCCTTTAATACCAAAATGCGATCAGCAAGACGGATAGAAGCAAGCCGATGAGAAACAAACAGACAGGTTCTTTCACGGTCTATTTGAAGAAATCCTCTCAATATCTTAGCTTCACTAATGGCATCAAGAGCGGCGGTGGGTTCATCCAGGGTAATGAGACCGCAATCTTCCCTGAATAGTGTCCGCGAGAGGGCTATCCGTTGCCATTCGCCTTCTGAGAATTCGATGCCTTCGAATTCTCTACCAATCTGTATGTCGAGTCCAGCTTCGTTCACAATCTCAAGGCACTCAGATTTTCTAGCTGCCGCGCTTAGTCGTTGCTGATCATCTATGAATCGATAATCGCCAAAGCCGATATTCTCACGCAATTTGTAATTGTACTTGACGTAATCCTGAAATAAAGCGGATATTCGGTAATTGTTGTTAGCACAGGTTCCTGTTTTGTTGTTGGACGACAGTGTAACTTGACCCTCGGTAGGTAAGTATAATCCCATTAGTAATTTAACAAGTGTAGATTTACCAGAACCATTCTCACCCACTATGGCAATATGCTCCCCTGGAGCGATATTCAAGTTTACATCCTCAAGGACAGGTTCTTTCTGATTTGGATATGTAAATCCCATATTAGAACATTGAATACTCAACCCTTTTGCTACAAGGGGTTCAACTGAATTCCCATCCTGTGGTACTTCGTCCAGGAATGAAAAGAACTCTTTAAGCATTTGCCGGGATTCAACAAAAGACTGAAATTGATTCAAAATAAAGTAGAGTTTTGAAGACAGATGTTGCGTAGACTGAAGTGCGATGATAACACTTCCTGCGGTGACTTCCTGAACTCCAAAAATTAAAACTAAAGCGGATGTAGTAGGAAGGAATGAGATCATAACCCACTCTGAGATCCTACCGGTTCTTGCCTGTTTATTGACTGTTTTCCTGCGTTGTTTAGAAAACGTGACGAATAACCTCTCCCATTTTGCCAAGAGCCACTTTCCAAAACCGAAAAACCTAACCTCACCAGCTTGATCTTTACTGAACAAGGCATGCTCGTAGGTCTCTAGTAGACGTTGTTCTTGAGTCTGACTATAAAACTGCGAAAAGAACACGACACTGGCTTTGGCCTGTGCGAAAATGCAGAGACTAAGAAGAACAATGTTTAAAACAGGAATAAGCCAAAAAATACTAAACAATAGTACCATCAATGAGATCATTCCGGCAAATTCAGATATGGTTTTCGGAACGCTCTCCAACAATATGGTTATTCTTGTTGGATTCGTCGCTGAATTCGCACGAGATACACGATCCGCGTAATTGGATGATTCCCTTTCCAGCAATCCGATTTCGTTGATGTGAGCAAACAACGTACGTTTAAGGTGTATATCTACACGATCTCGTATTTTCACACCTATATACGACATCCCCAGGGAGATTACTTCTCCAACGATACGCAATCCAATCAGGGTACTTAGCCAGAATCCAAAGGTTGACAGAAGATTTCCTTCCCACGAGACCAGAGCGTCTACAAGTTGAGCGATTATCCAGAGATCAATTGTCGGTAGTACTCCACGAAGAACGGCAAGCCCCAATAGCGGAATGACCCGAAATCTGTCAAGCGACGTAAGTAGTAACATCATTCGCAACAGATATGACTTCTCAATCAACTCTTTTAACACGCTATTAGCTCCGGGTGAACCAGTTGACCCTCGAACATCCACGCAGTGTTACTATAGACTAACGATGATTAGCGTCTGGTTTTCTAGGTCGAAACACTAACCAAATTAACAGTCCGACGGGTCCCGCAAAAAACACCATCAACGCTGCCAAGAAAGGACAGTCTATTCGTTGTCGGGCGTCTCTATATGTCCAGAATACAATAATAACGAAGATACAGATCCCAATGACAGTCAATCCTAGCCAGACAGTCCCGGTATTTAAGAGTGAAAAATCAATAATACTGTTTGTGAAGCCGGCAACCATATTCCATAGCATAAATACCCCCTTAGGGCTTACAACTCAGTTCTGATTGGACTCTTGAAGTGAAGTGGAGTGTATTTCTGCAGCGGGTTCCCTGTACCATTCCGCTTGTGCCTCAAACATTTGCCAATAGTGACCTTGACGATTTATCAGTTCGTCATGATTACCTATTTCCTCAACTTGACCGTCCTTGAGTACAATGATTTCATCAGCCTCTTTTATTGATCCTAAACGGTGTGTAACAACGATAACTGTCTTTTTGTGAAGTAAACCCATAAATTCGTTAAACAAACCTGCTTCGCCCAACGGATCCAAAGCCGCAGTAGGTTCATCAAGAATGACGATAGGGGTATTCAACATCATGGCACGGGCTAATGCAATTCGTTGCCACTCCCCTCCTGACAGTTCAGTTCCATCGAATTCCTTACCCACAACTAAACCCATTTTGTCTTCAAGAGTCGGGAACAACTCAGAACCGCCTACTAGAAGGTCACCTGGGCTGAAGGCAGGATCGAACGAACTTAATGAGATGTTCTCCCACAATGTTAAGCCATGATATCTGCCAAACTGTTGAAATACTGCAGAGATCATTTTGTGACGGGTTTTAGAATCCATACCATACGGTTGATAGCCATTGATCAGAATTCTGCCGGTCAATGGTCGATAAAGCCCCAGTAGAAGATGGATAATAGTAGATTTACCCGCACCATTCATTCCGACAAGAGCGATCTTCTTACCAGGGTTTATTGTCAGATCTATATTCTTAAGTGCCCAGTTTTTTCCCGTATCGTAAGAGAAAGATACATTTTCAATCACGATGGCAGGCCTCGTGTGGTTGGAGTTCACAGGTAGTACTTTTTGCTCGTTGATTTGGTAGTACTCTAATGGGTCTTTTTCCCGTAAATAAGTATCAATCTCTTCCAGTCTTTCCAAGCGTAGAACCAATGTAGCCGTTGTCTTGCTAATTTCGACCAAACCACTTTGAATGAATGTCAATGCTGTTAGGATGACCAGGAACTCTCCGGGTGAAACACCGCCTCGACCTAAAACCAGAAACAACAAACCAGCTGATATAGCCAAAGCCATAATCTGGGTGCTGGCCTTCCAAATATGTTGGTGTATTTCAATTCGAGATCTACCTGATTTCAGTTTTCTGTATCTAGCCTCCCAAATTCTTGATAAATACCCTCCCAAGCCAAACAACTTGATCTCTTTTGCCGTGTTCGATCCAGTAAGGACGTATTCAGTGTATTTTATACGTCTATCGTCGGAAGAAACCTTCTGGTCGAATTTGAACTCCTTTTGTACTAACTTCAGGTTTATGAAAGTTATCGGCACAAAAAAAAGTAGCCCAGCAATTGCTACATACCAGCTAGATGTGAATCCGATGATGCCAAGATATGAAACGATTGTCCATGTCGTTCCCAGGCAAGAAACTGAATCCATAAGCAATAACGTCAGATCCATATCAAACCCTCTTAAGATGCGATCCAAACGGTTTTGCTTTTCTGATTTAAGGAATGCCAGATAGTCCGTTTCGAGTGATGCTTGCAGGAGTTGACGTTTGATTTTGTACGCAATGCTGTCTTGTAAACGACCTTTTGCTATCATCTGTACAAAAACACCGGAAGTAACTAAGAGTCCGATGCCTAGTATAACCAATGACGTTAACAGTACCTGTACATTCGTTACATTTCCTTCGATGAAACCAGGTACTTGATCGACCAATTTACCAGACCAAAGCACGGCAATGGCTAAAAGTGGTCCTTGAATGCAGGTAGCAAAAGTGAAAACAAAGAACACCACCGGATTGGCTCTGTATCCTTCTTTAAACCACCTGGGTAGTCTCTTGAATTCTCTAAATTCCAATTTCTTTTTTACCTTTCTCTCCGTCGTGCTTGGGTTTTAGCGCACCACACTCAATCATTTGTCGACATAACGATTCAACGTCTTCACGTAGTGTATGTTCGTCGATGTCGTATTCGAGAAGCATTGTCTCTACAACAGTGTTTACACTACCGTGTGAGCACAGATAATCCCAGATAACCGCACCCATACTGTCTAAGCCGAGAAAACGATCATTGTCGCCTACATAAACAACCATGCCATCTTCAAATCTATGGGCAATGACATCTGCCGGTTTATCCAGCAGTTGATTTGCTTTCATCGGAACTATCCCCTACTTGTTTGAGAAGGCAGGCATAGGAGGTAACTTAACTGACGTCAGAGACGTGAATAAACGGTGTTTTCCGGGCAGAATGTTGAAATCCTGGCCCGGAAAACAGGCAACCTGTTCACAAACGAATTGTCCTGGCACCTATAAAGATTCCCTACTCGCGGGAGACGTTTGTGTGGACAGAACGCTTATAAACACTTGACATAGTCTCGTTCAGTTACCAAACCGTTGCTCAACCGAGTTCTCCCAATAAATAAAGCCGTACAAACAGACTCCGAAAGTTTCCGAACCGCCAGATTTGTACCCAGCTGTAAGTTCAGCGGCGTCACCAAGATCGAGTACCACCGGTTTCGAGTACTGTTTCTTCTCGCTAGCCATTTACTTTCCCCCTCTAATCTTGGGAAGTTGAACGAAGACACTGAGCTTATTCTTGAATCAAGATCGTAACTCAGAAGTCCCAGACAAAATCGACTCAAACTAACTACTAAAATATCTAATTTGCTATGGACATCACCTCCTTGGTAAATGTGAATATGTGTAGTTTGTCAGACGGTAAGTTCCCGTAGGGCGTTACAGGATAACATGCAAACCACAAGATTCTGATTCCATGAGCGGTGTTTCATTCCATTCCAACCATGCATGTGCTGAAAACGGGTTGGATTTTACACCTATCCTGAACCGTGAGGGTATTCCTCGATAGAACAGCATAATATGCGCAACGCATGAACGATAAAGGCACTGAGAAGGGAACACTTCCGTTTGTAGCACCGCATCAATTGTTGTTAAACCGTTGCTCAACCGAGTTCTCCCAATAAAGATAGCCGAACAAACAAACTCCGATAGTTTCCGAACCGCCAGAACTGAACCCAGCTGTAAGTTCAGCGGCGTCACCGAGATCAAGTACCACCGGTTTCGAGTACTGTTTCTTCTCGCTAGCCATTTACTTTCCCCCCAATCTTGGGAAGTTGAACGAAGACACTGAGTTTATTCTTGAATCAAGATCGTAACTCAGAAGTCCCAGACAAAATCGACTCAAACTAACTACTAAAATATCTAATTTGCTATGGACATCACCTCCTTGGTAAATGTGAATATGTGTAGTTTGTCAGACGGTAAGTTCCCGTAGGGCGTTACAGGATAACATGCAAACCACAAGATTCTGATTCCATGAGCGGTGTTTCATTCCATTCCAACCATGCATGTGCTGAAAACGGGTTGGATTTTACACCTATCCTGAACCGTGAGGGTATTCCTCGATAGAACAGCATAATATGCGCAACGCATGAACGATAAAGGCACTGAGAAGGGAACACTTCCGTTTGTAGCACCGCATCAATTGTTGCGAATACTTGCTGTACAGTGCGCATGTCGATTTCTCTTTGTTTATTGGCGTGTAACCGGTTCACTCTCCAGACTAGGCCGATGGCGGTGTAAATCAGCCAAAAACCTGAAAATCGAATTACGGCCCTCACTAGACCTATGAGGATAATCGCCTCGAATCTCATAATACTCCTTTTCCTTATATTGAGTTAATTAAAGGTTCGACGATCTATTACATTCAAGGTCTGTGAAATATAGGATTTGATTCATGACCCAGTATTGTTTCTAACCAGAACTCTAGCGTAAGAATCTGTATTCCGGATAACACATCATATCTCAATGCTCCAGCCCTTGCGCGTCTTAGCAGGATTTCCAAGTTCTCGTTAGAGATAATATCTAGTTGTGCCAGATAGAAATTCCCTAAACGTGATTCGATTCGATGCCATTCTTTGTTTAATCCAAAGGTGATACTGTCTTCTGTACTTCCCTGTGATCTTCTGTGCAGAATTTTTGGGGGCAGTATGTCCTTCATTGCCCGCCGCATGATTACTCGGTCATGCAATCCATCATTTCGTAGTTTACCTGGAAGTGTCAGACAAAACTCAACCAAATCAGTATCCAAGTACGGTGTTCTCATATCCAAAATGCTAAATCCAGGGCAAGACCATTGGTGCAATGAGAGAAGACTTTCGTAGTCGTCCTGGGCAGAAGGATCCGAGTAAGCAACAGGTAGATAGCGAGATTCGAGCCGCTCTTTAAGTGAGTACTGTTTTCGAAAGGTTTCTGTTGTTATACTAAAAGCTATACCACGCCTTCTGAACTGAAACTGACTACGATCCAAGACAGGCTTTAAGCCATATTGAACAGCTAAACTGACTACAGATTGTTTTGATTTTTGAGAAAGTTGACGTATTTGATTAAAAAACGTGGCCATCTTCCATTTCTTAAGGTAGCCTGCTAGATAGATAAGATTACCGGTTAGGATTTGATCACCTCCTAAACCGGACATATAGGGCGTCAGTGAGCCTTGTTTGAGTTCTTCTTCAAGTCCAATTCGGTTCTCAAGAATTGACTCCTGAGGCTCTGGTAGCCTCTGTAGAGAATCACAGCCTTTAAGCAACCAGTTTTTTTCGAACGATCTCGCGATCTCTAAGGGAAATGTAGTTTGTTTGGCTACAGTACGTGCGTACTCGCTTTCATCTCCTTGCCCTGGATAAACGTTTGTAAAAAGCTGGATTCTTGGCAGCGACTCACCATTTTCACGCATATGGCCAATCATACTAGCAACAGTTGATGAGTCCAAGCCACCACTCAGACTGATCTGAATCCCGTTGCTTCCACAAGAGGCTAATCTTCTACGAATCGCAGTCGACAAGAGTTGACGAAAGCGTTCCTCATATTCTTCATTCGTAGAATAACGTTCTGCTTTTGTTTCGTCAGGTGACCATATCTCACCGGATGTAAGTCCGCCAGTTGAAATCCGAAGAAACCTGCCAGGAAGTAACTTGTACACGTTCCTATACGGGGTATGCGCCATACGACCTTTGGCCGTACAGCAAAGGTATTCTGCTATATAAACCTTTAAGTGTTTTTCGTCGATCGTGTCTGTTAGTATCGGTATAATCTGAGCTAGATTTGATGCCCATGCTGTACGCGATGCCGAAACAAGATAGTACAACTCTCTTACGCCGAATGGTGACCTTGCTAAAAAGACTTCGTTTTTATTGCTTTCTACGACAGCAAAAGCATAATCACCGATCATTTTCTTGACATAAACCTCACCGCCGAACAAGTAAACTCCCCAAGCGACGATTTCATCGTCCTTGACGGTTTGAGTGAGAGAGGTGCCCCTTTCGTTCAGCTCTCCGACCAACTCGTCTCGGTTATCCAGTCGACCGGTCCAAGTAAGTAGATTACCTTCAAGGTGAACCGGGCTGCCGAGTTGCGTTCCACGACTGTGTGGCCAAGTTGTGACACCTGCAATGGCATTGTCCAATTGCTTCACGCAAGGTGGAGACAGGAGGTGGCTGATGCTCTCCTCATTTAGTGTAAGTCCAGCCTCGATCATTTTATCTAAATCGCACTCATCAGCCCGTCTACCATTTCGTTCAAACAGACCGCAAACAAAGCTCATGGCTACCTCTCATGTTGTTCGATTCTGTTTGAGTTTGGGCTACATGACGCATGATTAACTCAGCTACCTTCTCTGCACGCTCAATCTTAATAGCGTAAGAGACCAAATGAAACCTTGTCCAGCTTGAAATATGGTAACATGTCTGTTGTACTATTTCCCATTCCCTAGCAGTTAGAGCGAAGCCCATCATGATGGATTTGATTAACGTTATATACATGCCCATCTTTGAACCATTCGTAACAGATTCTGCTTCCAGTGACGGGAATGGTCTCATTAAGTAGGCCAAATCTAGTCTTCGCCAGGTCTGCTTTTCCGAAGTCCAGTCAGTTACACGATACCTTTTCTTTCCTGGTTTACCTGCAATTGATATTCCTTCATACTTGGGGATCACTCGGTCGGCAGATGAATCCCAAAGCCTGACATAAGGAAAACTCGAATGCACCTCGAATTGGTCGTTTACGATGCGCCCGGTGGTTACATCATCACTTAGAAAATCACAACCAAGCCTGGTTAGTGAAGTAACTGTCGTGCTTTTTCCAAATCCAGAGTCTCCAAAGATGCAAAACCTAAACCCATTTACTTCGACACATCCGGCATGTAGTGCGATTCCGCCTTGCATTAGAGTAACCAAACTCACTATATCATCGACGAATGTATCCGCCACTATGTCGAGTACGGTTCCGGATGATACCCTACAGTGGATACTAACTGGTTGGCCTAACGTGATTGTATAGCATGCTTCTCCCGGATAGAGGACAACTCGTCGCGAATCATAAAAAAACGCCACGGGTGACCGATCACCGAAAGATCGACCGGCTGAGTTCTTCCTCTCGAATCCCGTGAAATCAGTGTCACTGAAATCAATTTGATCGTACTCCACCGTAAAGACTAAATCAGGGGAAGTGCGCTGTTGTGTTTCTATTAACGGTAGTGGTATGGAACTCGCGATTGAATTCCCGAACGCACGGTAGAATCGCATTTGATTGTTCCTTAGTCTACAAAACAGCCATCTTCTGAATCGAACGGTGGTTGGATACCGTCCTTGGGATACGAAATGTGACTTAGCTCAACACCTTGCTCCAATAGTGATTTTATGTATGGCAAAATCTGCATGTAATACGCACACATTCCGGCAACTCTAGTAATGCCTTCTCGCCCATAGGCCAGTATGTTTCTGGCCAGACAGCCTCCGTTGCAGATCGTATTCAATTCACACTCACGGCATTCCAAAACACGTTCGGTATGAGGGATCCTTAATTGATCTAGAACCCCGTTGTTCCTCATTATGTCGTTTAACGATTGCTCTTTGATGTTCCCCATATTGTATTCGTTTAGCCCAACAAGCCAGTCGCATGGATAGACACTACCATCAGGTGTTACAGAGATGGTTTCCTTTCCAATTCCGCATGGAGAGTTATGACATACTGTTTCGGCGGGATTGAGTATTCCCGCAACTCGTTGTACCATTAAAGACAGGTCCCATTCATACATAGGTGTCTCATTGGTTGAATTGTGCTCAATCATCCAATCAAGAATGCGTTTGCTCGATTCAAAGTACTCAATAGGGCTCGGCAGTAGATGTATCTTGCCGTTCCCTCTACCTGAAAGGGAAAGTGCATTACACATGACTACGGTTAGATTCAGTTCCTTGTAAAACTCGAACATTTCAATAACCTTATCATGATTCACCTTGGTTAAGATTGAGATAACACCAAAGGGGATGTTTTCCTCACGCAACATTTCTATGGCTTTCATAGCACGGTCAAATGTACCCTTCCCGTCGTGATCTTTGCGTAGGATATCGTTAACATCTCCACGACCGTCAAGACTGATGCCGATGCTAATGTTGTGTGTATGGAGGTATCTCGCTATATGCCGATTAAGTAACAATGCATTTGTTTGTATGTTGAATCTCACCCGCCAAGCATACGGTCGTTGTTCGGTATCCTCTACAATCGTCTTGATTCGGTCGAACATCAATAGTGGCTCGCCGCCGTGTAGGTCGATGACGATCGGGCCGGAATGACTATATGCGGCATGGGCGATGGTGTTTATGGCAAGATCAGTAGACGTGTTCCCACCGATAAGTTCGGGTGTTGCATAGCAATACGAACATTTGATGTTACATGCGCCGGTGAGTTTCATTACTATGACTAAACCTCGAATCTCTTCTCCTTCAGTTTTGTATTTCTCTTGAAGCATTCTTTCTCTTGCTGCGGTAATGATGTTATCTGGTGGAGACCACGCGGTCTCTATTGCTAACAGTTCGGTCATGATAAATACCCTCTTATCTACTTGGCGTTGTCCGCTACCCTACACGGTGCGGTGGAGTTTTATTGAACGGCCATCTGGGGTTCAGGCAGTCCACGAGACCTGAAAAGATCATCTCGGAACGATATCCTTCGTGCCGTGCAAAATGCGTCGAAGTTCTCCGGCTGTTCTTCGATAATGTATTCGCCAAGTGACGGGCAACCACCTGGGCAAATACTCTTAAAAGCGCAACGCCGGCACGCTTGAAATTCAGCGTTCAGTTTATTGCTTAGGGCTTTAAGGCGAGAATCTGTAACTATATCAGGAAGGTCCTCATGGTTTAGATCACCCAGTTCATGTCCTTCCTTAACCAATCCCTGACATGGAAACACTCGACCGTCATAGGCAATCCTCAAGCTACCACAGGGGACGGCATCCCTGTAAATCGGACATTGGTTCCTATGTGCACGAAGCCGTGATACTTCGATTTCGTTCTGGTATTTTGTCATTAATTCAGCCGTATGATTGATGGCGTGTTGAACTTCAGTTGGTGCAAATTGAATATCCGAATATGTGTTATCGTCTCTTGCACGACCTTCGTATTTCGCCCACGAAAAATGAATCTTAGGAATATCGTAGCGTAGACCAACCTGAATCAGATGCTCAGTCGAGTCCAGATTGTTACGAGAAACCGTGCAACGAATCTGTGCAGATCTGTTCAGGTCAAACTCGTTAAGCAATTCAAGGAAGTTCAATACCCGATTAAACACACCCTTACCTCGTAGCTCGTCGTTTGTTTCCGCAGTGCCGCCATCAAGACTTATTTGTAACTTAACCGAAAGATCTCTGCACTTTTCTAGGATTTCTTTCTTGAAAACCGTTCCATTTGTTATAATCCAAGTTTCGGCATAACCTAATTCGTTTGCGAGCTCCAGAAGCTCAATAAGTCCTTGATATAACATTGTTTCACCGCCAGTGAACTGAACCACATTTGTGCCCAGTTCTTGTGAGTCGGCCAGGGTTTTCTTTATCAGATCCAACTTCAGTTTATGGCGTTCAATTCCGGATGAGTTGTAACAATGGATACATCTCAAATTGCATTTTGAAGTAAGTTCCACGAACAGATCATGACACGGAGAGTTTTCCACTAGTTACTCCTGACGGAATTTTGTAGTTAACTCCAAGAACGCCTGATATACCATAGCTTGTTATCTAAAAAGAACTGACACACTCCACTGAAATCGTTGTACATGTCTTCTTGGGGAATGTCATCGTATTCGGTCAACAGTCTTTCATATGCCTTGATTGGACTGTCTTCCTGCAATAACAATTGCCAGATGTCGTAAGCCATCTCGTTCAAATAGTAATACCGAAATGTATTAATGGATAAAGCGATAGCTCCGTCTTCCGTCTTAACGATTCTAGCGAACTTACGAGGTAGTAGTTTACAGCCTGCATCCATGTAGGAGGTTTTTCCAATCTGAAACCATTTCTTCATTACATCTCCAACATCGGGGTATTATGCCCGTTACAATAACTGCAACGGGATCAATTCCTATTATGGCGAGGTGGACACTGGCCGTCGCTTAGGAATCGTTGCGTCCAGACGGGACATCACCCGGTAAAACTACCCGTAAACAGACCTTTCCGGGTCTGTAATCGCCTCGCAGGTACCCAATTCGACCGCGGATTCTACATGACTGTTCTCAAACCAACTTTTTTTAGAAAGGTCAATCTGAGGTTCCCAAATTGAACGGGGGTTGCGTCATGTTAACAGCGGTGGATTGGCATTTATATTGCTTACCTCCGCAGCAGTACTAACCTGGCGATTCCGATAGGAGGAACAGGCTTGAGTTTGATTGGCGTGCAGAAACCATCCAAAAAAGATGAATTTAACATCCTACGAATTGTTAAGTAGCAAAAGTCATACCAATGCGTACCTGACCAAATACCACACCTTATCCCGACGACTGCCTGTAGGCCGTAAGTTGTTATAGTATTACGACTTAATTCTGTTTCTTGGAAGCCCGACGTCAACACGGACGCTCCAGATTTTGGAAACGCGAACATGCTCACTGTAAAATCCAAACTACAGCACAAACTAAATTACAGAGAACAAGTGAAACAATTTCAGCAGCTTAAGTTATGTAGTCGGTACTCTACACGACACGGGTGTGCTTGGTCTAAGTAATCACTTCCAGTGCAAGTGGACTAGTATGCTATTGTTACAGTTCCTACGTACAGTAGGAATGAAACAGCAACTGTTGCACCGAGCCGGTATTTTGGGATTGGATACTATTTGTACTTTGTCTGTAGAGGTGCGGCCACGGTTTACGTCAAGTCATATTCCAGCGTCGCGTGACACTAAGGATGACCTGAAAGTGTGTTCAGGCGCTCACCGGTAATCTGACGGATCTATCTCATATTTACATAACAGGTTATATAGATGGGTACGATGTACTCCAGCGATATCCGCAGCCTTCGAAACGTTGCCATTTGTTTCCCTTAAAATCCCCTCCAGGTATTGCCCTTCAGTATCTCTTGATACACCGGTTCTAACGGCTCGAAGTGATGGGATCTCGTGATTTCGGTCTATTCCCTCACCTTCTTCAGGGAAGATATCCTCGACGGTAACCCGACCGCTAGACGCCAGTGCAGTCCCCGATCTGAGTCTGTTTTCGAGCTCTCTTACGTTGCCCTCCCACTTATGTCGAAGTAACCTAGACATCACAGCCGGCGAAATTTCCAATGGCTGAGCACCGAAAGAAGTCGTTCTCCTCATGAAGTGACGGACAAGTAACGGTAAGTCGGCCAATCGTGACCGTAGCGGAGGCAACTGGAGCACCGCGCTCCCGATCCGATGGTAGAGATCCAATCGGAAGGATTTTTGAACTGCGGCCTCCTTCAGATCTCGATTGGTTGCTGCGATTACTCGAACATCCGTATACATTTGTCGGACACTGCCATAGGGTCGATACGATCCATCCTGTAGTACCCGCAGTAATACAGCCTGCGCACTTGGAGGCAGTTCACCGATTTCGTCGAGGAAGATGGTACCTTTATTCGCAGCGGCGAAAAGACCTGGCTGTTTTCTGTCGGCTCCCGTATAGGCGCCCCGTTCGTGACCGAAAAGCTCATTCCCAGCCAGCGTTTCGGGCAGCGCGGCACAGTCCACGACCACAAAGGCTTGGTCGGCGCGACGGCTTGCCGCATGAAGCGCCCTGGCGATCAGTTCCTTCCCAGTACCAGTTTCACCTGTTATTAACACCGGCAAATCCGTTTGAGCATACTGTAAGGTCATCGAACAGATACGTTTCATAACGTTGCTCTTGTGAATAATCGGTTCAAAGGCGGAATGCTCGTGATAACTCCCGAATTGCTCGGATGAACTGTTGCGATACTCTCCAGATGATCCCATGCAACCTCCCGTGTATGGTCCGGCCTCGAACGCTTGTAACAACAATTTACTTGTAACGACCGAGTAATAACCGGCGTTGGTCAGGTGATCGTGAATATCTGACATATGTAGAGCCAATGGCTAAACAGGGTTGAGAATTCGGCCGCTGGATTGAGAAGAAAATGCGCTTGCGCCGGCCTGTGTGTACTTCGAGACGGAGAGGTGTACACTGGCGGGATGGGAAACTCAGGTACTGATCTACCATCAATAGATCGACGAATGGGCAGTCTTGCAAGCATGACTACATACCAGGTCTATTCGAACGTGTCAGTTTCTACAGGGATAACGTGATTACATACGCGCTTTTAAAATGACATGCACGCACTACATCCCAAAATTCGATAATCTGTATGTCTGTGATTACAACAGTCAAGTGGATATTTTTATCATATGTTAATAATCAATATCATGGATTATACGGAATGAAAGTAGGTAAGACGAATAAAACGAAGTCTGCTGCCTTCAGAGCTTGATCGCACGACTGAAAATTACACCTGCGAATAGCAAGAAATCATTATGTCTTCAGTTCCAAACCCCGGTGTCGGGCAGCGGCTGCTGTACCTGCACGCACGTATTCCCAACGGCTTCTCCGAGATGCTTGGATATGCACCCGTCGAGCCTGTCAGATACTACAAGGCGGAAACCAGGGCGGATTTCCTGGATTGACCCTACAACACCGTGCACGAAGCACTCGTCGACAGCTAGCAGATCGTTAAGTTCCCCACTTTCAAGCATCCATCGACGACACAGGCCGATACACGCCGTGCGCAACTGATGAATGGGTCAGGGCGGCGTAAACTGACGTGCTGAATCGTTTGAAGTCATGGGTGAGGGTCTCGGGAAAGCCGAAGATCATCGGAAAGGAAGGGCGGGGCGGTCCAAGGCCTAAATCGGACTCTTCTTGTCCGTACACGAAACCACGGTCGTATTCGGCGGGTTCATGTACTAGCCTACGATTTCCTGCACCGTCCCTGATGAAGCGGGGTTTCAAAGAAAGCTTGAAAGTCTGGACTGATTAGGGCTTGATGCCGATGGCCTTCATACCCGAAGGAGGAAGTGACACGGCACGGACACCTCCTCTGCGTGAGTTCGCGCTCCAGTGCGATTTGTATTGCTGTTTGCGATGAAGCGTCGCATCAACCACGACCCTCACCCTTTAGTCCCCGTGCTTACGCAGCTGGCTAGGTCTGGACTCGTCGCAGACGCAAAATCTGAAAAACTCCTGACGGAGAAAACGTCCACGCCACTTGGTGAGGGTCCGCCTGCACACCTAGCGGCGCGTTACGGCGCGTTCGCTCTTGCACCTTACGGCGCATGAGCGAAGGTGATGCCTGCGAACGTCAGGTGGTGTGCATGGCGCTGTGACGTTATTTGCGCTGAAAGCGGCCTTGCGAATCAGGTGGGCCATGCGTTTACGTCCTACATGTATGCCAACTCGCGGAATTTCGCATTGATACGCGGCGCATAATAGGCACCATGAAGGCGTTGGTGGATCAAGCGGATCCGGCATAGAAGCCATGAAACCGTCTCGGCCCTATTCAAGGCACAGGCCTCATGAGCCAGCCAGCCGTTGTAGCCGATGAAGGAGACGTCCAACAGCCTTACACAACCGGCGAACGGAATAGAAGGTTTAGCTTGCTTGCCTCAATTAACAAGAAGACTCGGGCGAGTCTCGGTTTGCCGGACCAACCAGGCAGTGGCTATTGCTAGAATCTCCGGTTGCACCCTGAATTGCCTGTTATCACAGCGCGGGCGAGGCAGTTCGGCCCATTCTCCGGTAGTCAGGCCATCGGTTCGCCGGCCTTGATCCAGATCGTGTCGCCTAAACCAGTTGCGGATGGTTTGAGCGGGAACTCTTTGGCCAGTGCTTCAGGACTGCATCTGGAGCGAACGAGATCTACCATTAAGTGTACCTTGTCTCGGAAAATATTTCGTAATCCACCTTTTCAGTCATATTCCAAACATCGATCTGTTCTATAGAAATTCATTCTCTATTAACGCTGGTTAATCCTCCTGATCTTACATATCACTGGCGGTTATGCACGTTCCTAAAAACCATCGTCAATATGGCAAAAGTAACAGCGGTTTTCATAGCAGTTGTCCAAGACAATGACGCAGCAATAAGTCCGCTACTCACAGCTCCGGGAAACAGATCGGGTACAACCCACGGCCAGAGCAACCAAATGATCACAGTATATCCGGCGAAAGCGAGGCTGCCAATCAACAAGATGGCGGGCAACCACCGAGTGAAAAAATAGGTTTTTCTCATTTTAAATACGCCTTTCATAAAAGTTGTTACAGTGCGCAACGACGGTTTGCTATAAACGGGTCAAGCCTCGTTTCCAGATGAAACTAAACTGACTCCCGTGCTGAGCGAGGCTATGCGTTCATCACCTCGGAACGATCTCGAGTTCACGGTGTATGACCTCGCTGAGTGTGGGGGTCTATGTCCGTGAAGCCGGCGGCTATTTCAGCGACGACTGTGGTTGCAGTGGTCCATCGTAAATGACGTTTTGGGTCCTCTTGACGAACGAACTGTTTATAGATTCGATGCCGTTGGTAGTTATGAGGCCGTGTTTGAGAAAGGTCCTCATGCCCAAACCATACACGGTGAGTGTTTCTTCGAGGCCACCGTCCAAGGCTGTTGCCACGGAGGGATCCGAGGCGGCGCAGGCGCCCTGATCTAAGTGCGTGCCGCACTCTACGTGCGTGCCGCACTCTACAAGCTTGCCAAGTTGCTGCTAGGCGACCCCTTCATTCTCCGTTTCCGATTGCTCGAAACCTATGGAAATCCTTTGCTTATCGAAAGTGAGATCTAGGCAGACGAGTATCTGTTTCCCCTTGAAGAACTTGCTGTCTATGACCAGGTCAGACGAGGTCCAACACGAACCTGGTCGCTTTCCAAGATCCCGGCCAATTTGCTGTAGTCTTCCTTGCGGGCCCTACCGCGCACCGCTACGAGCCGCTACTGCGTTTTAAGCACTTCGCCCAACGGTCTAAACCGATCAAAATATACACCCAGGTCAGCGAAAGACGCATATCCAGATCCCGTGTTGAACATGCGTTCGACTTCATTCGACAAACGGGTAGATGCCCGCTTTTTCTTGCCTTGCGTGGTAGATACTTACTTCATCATAAGGGTCCGTGCAATAAAGAGCACGTTCATTATCGAAGATACACTCACCCAATGTACCGAGAAGCCTTCTTCATTGCAATTTGTACTAGAAGGGGACTACACCATTGCGTACAACATCCACATTTCGCAAATTACATGCCAACGAGCTGCGAACCGGAACGCAAGGCCCGCCTCTCAATTGCTAACTGATTGCAAATATATCAGATTAAACTGTTTACTTCTGATTGATCTCAGAATGAACAGGCTTACCGTTAGGTGAATATGGAATTTGCAACGTAGTCTAGAATATACATAGACTTCGTGAAGTTTCGTTCCTGTACCGCACCCTTGAGCGGGACTCAGAGTTTGGTTTCTTTCTGATCTACGAGGCACGCCAGTACATTGAGCCGTCGTCAGTTTTCGAGCCGTCGTCAGTTTTCGAGCCGTCGTCAGTTTTCTCGCGATTCATGCTTTAGGTTCTACAGGAAGCCGATACAGGCAAACCTGTCTGTCAGTTAGCCCGTGAACGATACATCCATCCCACGCTAATCCACTACAGGCGTAATCGGCTTTGGCATCAGGATAACCGCGCTTTCCTGGGCAACGACAGAGCAACTAGTGAGCAAGCAAGGTAACTACTTTAAGAATTATATTATAACAACTTAAACTCCTAACCATAATATCATGCGCTCAGGAAGGCACCGACTTTGGCCCAATGCGACCGAGTACTTTCGCCGACATTAGCATCCTGCTGGCGCTCTGGTTCATGATGTTCGCCGCGAGCAGCCAGACGATCATCATGACGCCGATACTGCCCATCGTGGAGGAGCAGTTCGACGTGCCCAGGGAATACCTCGGCGCACTGGTCTCGGTCTATTCGGTCATGCTCGGGCTGTGCGCGCTGGTCACCGGTCCGCTTTCGGACGCGATGGGCAGGAGACGTATCCTCATGATCGGCACCGGGGCCATGTGCGTGACCCTTTTCATGCACAGCTTCGTTACGGACTTTGCTTCCCTGTTGCTTATCCGGTCATTGTCCGGCATGGCCGCCGGCATCCTCAGCGGCGTCGCGCCGGCCTATATCGGGGATCATTTTCCGCCGGAGCGGCGGGGCTGGGCCAACGGCGTGGTCATGACCGCCGTAGCCGTGGGACAGATCGTGGGCATTCCGGGTGGAACGATCCTGGCCGACCGATTCGGCTTTGCCGCGCCTTTCGTTTGTTTCGCGGCGCCCATGGTGCTTTCATTTGTCCTGGTCTGGAGGCTGGCCCTGCAGCCGGCCGTGGCCCGGGCGCGCCTGTCTTCGATCGGATCAGTCGTCAGGCACTACGCGTCCCTGTTCACGACGCCGTCGACCGCGGCGGCAGTCGGCGCCTACAGTGTGATGTTCTCGGGGATCGCCTTCTACGTGATCTACCTGGTCGTATGGATCAAGGAGACTTTCGGAGTGACGAACGACGAGGTGGCTTCACTGTTCGTGGTCGCCGGCATCGCCAGCGTCATCGTGGGACCCTGGGCCGGACGCCTTTCGGACCGGATCGGCCGGAAAGTGCTGGTCGTGGGCGGCTGCCTGGGGCTCTTCGTCCTCATGACCCTTACGACGGCCATCATGACGGATTTCTGGATCGCCTACCCGCTCTTTTTCGCCATCATGGTACTCGTGTCGGGCCGCATGGGTCCCCTCCAGGCGCTGCTGTCCGAGATCGTGCCGGCGCAGCGGCGCGGTTCGCTGATGAGCCTGAGTATCGCCACCGGCCAACTGGCCATGGGATTGTGCAGCGCGGTCGCGGGCGTCGTCTATACCGAGGTCGGTTACGTGCTCAGTTCTGTGATCGGAGGTACGGGCATGCTTGCCATGGGGTTCATCATATGGCGGTTCATCCCCGAAACGCGCAAGGCATAAACGGGTGAGTACAGTCGGCGGGCTGGGGATGCGTCATGCGCATCCGACCGGATCAGGTCGCGTCCGGATGCAGCCCGTCCACGAACGCTGTGACGACGGCGTTAAACCGGTCGGGTTCCTCGTAGAACAGCGCGTGGCCGCTGTCCTCGAAGACTTCCATGCGCGCACCCGGGATGTGTTCGTTCATGTACTTGCAGCCCGGGTAAGCACCGCTTTTGCCGCCCGTGGTGATCAGGACCGGGAGGTCGATGGATGGCAGCATGGGACGCCAGTCCTGCGCCTGGTAATCGGGGCCGAGGGTGACTCCCTGGGCTGGCGTGTTCTCCCTGCTTTCCTCCAGCAGCACGTCCAGTTCGGCGTCCGGGACGTCCAGGGAGACGAACATATCCCGAAGTTGCCGGCGCTTGCGCTCGGTCTCGTCCTCAGGCGGAGCGTCGGTCACGGATCCAGGTCTGGTTTCGGGTTCGGCGTCGGGCTCGGCGTCGGCATCGGGCTCGGCGTCGGCATCGGGCTCGGCGTCGGCATCGGGCGGATCAGGCGGACTATGGACTTCGATGCTGGGTACTTCGTCCACCAGCACAACACCATTGAGCCGGTAATTACGGAAGAGTTCGATGTAGGAAAGGACGGTCCGGGCACCGATGGACCATCCCACGAGGGTAACTTCATCGAGATCGAGCGTCTCGATGATCTGGCGCACGTCCATGGCGTACCGGGCCGTGCGGTGGCCCCACGGGGTCTTGTCGGACCGGCCGTTGCCCCGGGTGTCGGCGGCAATGACCCGGAATCGTTGGCTGAGGGCCGGAACCTGTTTGCGCCACCAACCCAGGCTCAACCCGCCGCCGTGGATCAGGATGACGGGCTTCCCGATTCCTGTGTCTTCATAGTAGAGTCGAACGCCGTCGTTTGCCTCGACGAAGCCGGTGCGCTTCTCCATCTCCAATTCCCGTGATTCCTCTCCACGGCTTCAGTCCGTCCGGGTCTCGACACCGACCCCGTCCGCGATGCGGGGGTTGGGATGCAGAATGACGGGGTCGCCGGCCGACAGGCCATCCAGGATCTCGGCCTCGATCCCGTTACGCTGTCCCACCGATACTTCCCGCGACATCGCGACGCTTTCTTCGATGACGAAGACCCCCCAGCTTTCGCCTATTCTGAACAGGGCGCTGGAAGGGATCTTGAGCACGTCCTCATTCTCCCAGACGACGATCCGTCCCGTGACGCGGTACCCATCGCCCATTTCCACCGGCGTTTCGTCCAGGTCCACGATGACGTTGACTCGCTGTTCGTCCACGCCCAGCGCGGACACGCGCGTGAACGCGGCCGGCTCGACACGGCTCACCTTGCCGGAGAGGGGATCGGGGCCGCCCCACTCTTCGATCAGAACCGTCTGCCCGACGGCGACCCTTACGGCGTCGGTGGACAACACATCGATCGTAACCTCCATGTCGCCCGGATCGCCCACTTCCAGCAGGGGCGTACCCGCGGCGACGACCCGTTCGCTTTCTTCGAACAGGCGCAGCACCCGGCCGCCGACCGGCGCCGCGATGGAGAGAATGGCCCTGGCGTCGCCGCGCTCCTCCTGCAGCGCAAGAAGCGCCGCCTGGGCGACCTCGTGTTCGGAGACGGCCGCCCGGTGGCGGAAGAGGGAGGACTCCAGGGACCGTTCGGCAACCGTTGCCTCGTGCACCGCGCGCTCCAGGCGTTCCCTCGAGATGCTTCCGCTCGCGGCGAGCTGTTCCGCTCTGTCCCGGCCGCGGGCCGCTTCTTCCTGTTCCACCCGCGCACGGGCGACATTCGCCTCGGCCTCGCGGACCAGTGCCTGGGCCGTCTCGATCCGGGCGCGGGCCTCCGCGGACTCGCGGGAACCGAGGGGTGTAGGCGTGATGCGCGCCAGTTCATCGCCCTGGCCGACCCGGTCCCCTTCATTCAGCGCCGGTCGCGCCAGCCGGCCGGACGCCGGGGCCGTGATCAGGTAGCGCTGCCTTACGCGGGTCCTGCCTTCCTCGCTGATCGTCACCCGCAGGGGGCCTATCTCTGCGGTGGCCGAGTCGACCAGGACCGGCGCCGGCATGAACGCGCGGACGAGGAGGACCAGGACGATGGCGAGGACCACGAAGGAGATGATGTGCTTGCGACGTATTTTCATGACGGTCTCACAGTTATTCCTGGGTCTTGAGCACTCCGACCAGATCCAGGTATCGCAGTTTCCGGTGGACGATGTACGCGGACGCCACGGCCGCGGCGGTGACGACCAGGAAGGCAAACGCGTAGGTCTTTCCGGTGATGACCAACGGCATCCGGAAGAGCTCCTGGGCGGTGGCGTCCACGGCAAGATAACATAATGCCCAACCGATCAGAAATCCAATCGGTATCGAAAAAAGGGTGATGATGGCCTGCTCACCCAGGAGGACGACCGATATCTCCCGCTCGGTGAACCCGAGCACCCGCAGGCTGGCCATTTCCCGATTTCGTTCCGCCAGGGCGATGCGGGCGCCGTTGTAGACCATGCCGCAGGCGATGACGCACGCGAAAATGGTCAGCGTGAACGTGGTGGCGTTTGTGCTTTCGGCGATGGTATCTTCGAAGCCCTTGATCACGGCCTCGCGGACGGCGACACCCGCCACGGCCGGTGTCTCTTTCAATGTGCTGTACAACTCGGCCGCCCGGAGCGGGTCCACGGAGAGATAGGCGCCGGAGATCGTGCGGCCTTCGCCCAGGAACCGGTTCAGTGCGCGGCTGTCCATGTACGCGGTGGTGCCGATCAACTCGTCGACGATCAGGGTTACCGGCAGGCTGCCCTGCATTCTCGACCCTTCCTGGACTTCCACGGCGAGCATATCGCCCTCACGAACCGCCAGGAGGTCTGCCAGCGTTTTGTTCAGCACGATACCCTCCGGCGGCAGGGACTGCACCCGGCCGTCCCGGTCGATCAGCTGCCTCAGTTCTCCGGCCGGATCTAGTCCCGTTATGGCGGTCTGCTTCACCAGATGACCGGCACGAAGCCGGACGGGCACTGCGCGGTACGGCTCGGAGCGGACGACACCGGGCAGATGGGCCAGTTCGAACCGGGCACTCGCGGGACGGGGACCCGCGAAGACGACGGCCGCGTCATCGCGCTGTACCGTGCGGAACTGGTAGTCGATCATGTATTCAATGGAGTCGAAGGTAAAACGCCCCATGACCAGGATCGCCACCGACATGGCGATGCCGAAGGCGGAGAGCATCGTTCTGGCCGGCCTCCGTTCCATGTTGCGGAAGATCATCCGCCAGACCGGCGAGAGCATCCGGTGCAGGCCCATGCGTTCCATTGCGAGCGGCCTGAAGTGGGGTGGAGACTCCGGCCGCATCGCTTCTGCGGGTGGCAGGGCCATGGCCGCGCGGAGGGCGTGCAGGGTGCCCGCCAACGCGGCGGAAACACTGATCACCGCGGAAAGGGTGATGACGTCGGCGTGCAGCTCGTAGACCAGGTCGGGGAAACGGTAATATGCCTGGTACATGCCGGTGAGCGGCCGGCCGATCCAGAAGCCGCCCACGATGCCGAGAAGGGTCCCGCCGGATACGGCCAGGAAGGCGAATTTCAGATAGTGCCATCCGATCGACAGGTTGCGGTAGCCGAAGGCCTTCATGATGGCGATCTGGTCCCGCTGGGCCCGCACCATGCGGGAGAACACGATGTGCAGCAGAATCGCCGCGATCCCTAGGAAGATGGCCGGCGTGACGTTGCTGGATACGCTCAGGCCCAGGATCTCGTCCGAAAGGAACTTGTGGGAGATCTGGCTGCCCCGGCCGATGGCGCCCGCACTCCCATAGGGTTCGAGAATGAGGTCCATGCGGTCGATCACGTCCCGCTCGCGCGCCTCCGGCGAAAGGGCGACCGAGAGATCGTTGAACCCGCCCTCCATGTCGAAGGCGGCGCCGAGGGCGTCCCGGCTCATCCAGATCACGCCGAAGCGCAGGTTGTCCGGGAAGATGGAACCGGATCCCTGCACTTCGTAGACGTATTCGGGCGACAGGCCGATGCCCACGACGCGCAACGCCTTCCTCCGACCGTTTATGACCGCCCCGATCCAGTCGTCCGGCGCCAGGCCGTTGGCCAGGGCGAAGGCTTCGCTGATGATCACCTCTTCGGGCCGGCCGATCGCCGGGTAGCGGCCCTCCTGGATCGCCAGGTCGTTGAGCACGGGCCTGCGCACTTCGGGCATGGAAACCAGTCGGCCGATCGCGGGTTCATTCAGGCCGGGCACATCCAGGTTCACGTCCATCACGATTCGGGTGCGGACGCTCGAAACCCCCGGTATCCGGCCGATGCGCTCCGCGACAGGCGCCGGCGCACGCTTGATGCCGGCGAACACGTCGGCGAAACGGTACTTGGTATAGTAGGATTCCTGCGACTCCAGCAGGGCGATATAGGTGTGGCGCGACGAAACGTAGACCATGATCCCGCAGGCCATCACCAGCGTGATGGCGATGACCTGGCCTCGCATGCGCGCCAGTTCGCGGAATACCTTGCGGTTCAGGATGGTCATGGTTTGCTCGATCCGGCAGCCTACCAGCTCAATTCGTCCGGGCGTTTCTTCGCCTCATTGGCGTAAACTTCGACGATCTCGCCGCTGCGCAGGCGAATGACCCGGTCGGCCATGTCTGCGATCGCCGCATTGTGGGTGATGACCGCGGTCGTGGTGCCCAGCGTGCTGTTGACCTTCTCGATCACTTCCAGCACCCGTTTGCCGGTCGCGTAGTCCAGGGCGCCCGTGGGTTCGTCGCACAGGAGCACTTCCGGGCGTTTCGCGATGGCCCGGGCAATGGCCACGCGCTGCTGCTCTCCGCCCGACATCTGGGCTGGGAAGTGGTGCATGCGCGATTCGAGTTCCACCAGGCGAAGGGCTTCCTCCGCAGGCATGGGCCGGTCGGCGATTTCGGTGACCAGTTCCACGTTCTCCAGCGCCGTGAGGCTGGGGATCAGGTTGTAAAACTGGAAGACGAAACCCACGGACTTCCGGCGGAAATCCGTCCGTTCGCGCTCGTCCGCCGCAGTCAGTTCCCTTTCGCGGTAGTAAACCTGGCCGTCCGTGGGCACATCGAGCCCGCCGAGGATGTTGAGCAGCGTCGATTTGCCGCTTCCCGACGCCCCCAGGAAGACGGCCAGCTCGCCCGCGTACAGGTCCAGGTCGACCCCCCGGAGGGCGGACACGTCCACCTCGCCCATGCGGTAGACCTTGGAAATGCGCCGGGCCCGGAACACCGGACTCGCCTGGTCGACGGTCATGGTAGATGCTCCTTCTACCGGTCCCACGGAAACCGGGCGGTCGGCTGGTTGACGTAGCGGCGCAGGCCTAATGTCAGCCGCGCGCCGCATCCGGGCGCCAGGCGTACGGTGAAATCGGTATCGTCAACGGTAACACTTCGCCCGTTGAATTCGACCGTGCTCACCCGGTGCTCGCCGTAGGCGCCGCCCTGGACGGTCACGGTACGTGCATCGACCGGGTTGACGTTCACCAGGTGCACGTCCAGCCCATCGGGATCCATCCGGTCGACCAGGGCGGCCACGTCCGCCGGGACGCCGGGCCGGCCCCGATCGGGATCGAAGTACCAGAGCCGGCAGTGCATCGGACGGGCGTAGGCCGGCCTCGGCCCCCCGGTCATGAGATTCACGAGGGTCTCGATCCGCGCCGGGTTGAAGGGATTGGGATTGTCCGACAGGCGCGTGTCCGGCGTCGACGTATCGTTGCGGATCTTCTCCACCTGCCCCCGCAGATCCTCGAAGTCCTGCTTCAACACGTCCACGGGAAAACCGGGATTCGATCCGTCCAGGAAATCCAGCCAGGGTTGGTCGCCGGCCAGCGCGCGGTCGTCCGGGTTCATGGACCAGTCGTAGACCTCGACCGCGCCCCGGTCATAGGGTTCGGGCGCGTAATCGTACCAGCCGTCGTCTCCGTGCATGTGCGGATACATGGTGACGCCGTCCACGGCCTTCTGGTTGGCATTGACCGATTCGAGGACGGTGCGCCAGACGTCCACGTACTTCTGGTCGCCGGTGAGCAGCAGAGCGTTGCCGAACCCGTCAACGGCGTGGGCGACGGCATTCAGCGTAAAATTGTCCAGCCGGCCGTGGCGATGGGCGAACACCTTGTGGTCCCATCCGTAGACGCCGCCCCACCACCGGCCCTCGCAGGCGCTGCCGATGACGCCGTCCAGCCCCACGTTCGAGGGGATCACGCCCCCGTTGGCATAGGTGCGGTCCACCCACGCGTCCGCATACTCGAGGATCCAGTCCCGGTACTTCGTTTCGTCGGTGAGCGCATAGGCGTTGAAGGCCAGTCCCGTGCTCGTCAGGTTCAGCGGGTGGTCGCCCGCCACGTCGTTGTAGGTCTCGAAACGCTCGCACATCTCCGCGTAATCGCGCTGCCCGTGCAACAGGTCGAACCGGCCGTCTTCCAACGGGTCGCCGACCCAGTCCAGGGCGGTGGTCTTTCGCAGCATCGGCCCCCGGCTGCCGTTGAACATGCTCCGTATCAACCGGCGTTCCGGGTCGTAGTTCTTCGCCTGGGGATCCTCGTCCATGTAGAACCCTGCGAACCTTCTCACCCGGCGGATATGGTTTTCGTCGTCCGGATCGCAGTTGCCCAGCAGGTTGAACACCACCAGGCCCTCGGCGTGATGGGCCCAGTCGCTGTGTACCGGGAATTCCTTGTAGTACATGCCGTCCCTGGCAAAGGGCACGTCGACGGTCTTCGCCTCGGTGTACTGGCGGATATGGCCATCCTGCGCTGTCTTGCACATGTCCAGAATACGGTCACCCCCGCCGAGCAGGTAGACGACGGGCCAGTTCGCCAGGTTTTCGATGGCATCGTCCGGACCGTCGAGGGCGCCCCAGCGGGGCACGCATTCCAGGTAGCCTTTCTCGTCGAAGTACTTGTCGTAGAAGAGTTCGAGCGCCTGGGACATGGAGCGGATGAGCGCTCGCTCCAGCAAGGCCCACTGGGGCGGGGCCATGGGGGTGTCGATGTCCATATTGATGCGTGAAGGCATGAAGGATCCTGACGTTCAATCAAGAATGAATGTTATGGTGTTGACTATTGTAAAAGTAGTAACGATAATCAGGGTTCGCTGTACGCTTCCGGATAGGGACCCGGAACCGGGCCTGTCGTTCCAGACGGCAGGCTATTTTATTGAACGTACTGCATTTACGTTCTCGATCCGTTTGGATGATCGACAGGAAGATAGGGCTTCAATCATCTATCGTCAAGCGGATCGTGGCCGAGTCTGAGGTGCTGTGCCAGGACCACTCGAATCGCGTTTTCTGTCGTCGTGCATCCCTGTCCGTGTACCTGTAGAAATGCCGTCGTGCCGGTGACCTGGGGTCCTGCCTGTCTGGCTCGGGTCTCACTTGCCTGACTCGGGTTCAGCCTGATTGAAAGGAATGGCCGTATGATCAGTCGCGTCGTTTTGATGATGTCCGCCTTGTCCATTCTCCTCACGCATCCGGTCGTAACTGCGGCCCAATCGCAAACGGTCGACCAATCCGACCTGGTGCTCGAGCTGCTGTTCGACGGCGACGCCCGCGATACGAGCGGAAACGGGCATCACGGCGAGGTGTTCGGTCCGGTGCTTACGTCTGACCGCTTCGGACAGACCGACGCCGCGTACGCCTTCGACGGCCGGAACGACCATATCCGCATCGCACCGCCGCCGCGGCTTTCCGCCGAGGCGTTTACACTCTCGGTCTGGGTAAAATACGACGATGACGCATTCTCCCGGTACTGGACCAACGGTGTCATCACGCAGGACAGCGGCGGATCCGGCGAACGACGCGTCTTCCAACTCAGCGCATTCGGCCCCTTGCCCACGTGGCACATCATGGGCAGGGGCCGCGATCCCCTGATTACCCGTCCTGTCGGGACCTCCGTCTGGCGGCACCTGGTCGCTACCCACGACGGGAAGGTACACCGATTTTACATGGACGGTGTACTGCATGATCAAGCCGAAGCGCCCTTCCCGCCGCACCCGCAGGAACCTGTCTACGTAGGACGCAAGGGTTCGGGCGAACCGGATTTCTATTTCAAGGGCGTGATCGACGACGTGCGTATCTACACGGAAACGCTCTCTCCGGAGGCCATCCTGGCCCTGACACGGGAGAATGGATGGCAGCCTCCGCCCCTGCCGGGCATCGAAGTGCCGGATCCGCCGAAGTCATCGCTCGAAGAAGCCCTGGTGGCCCACTGGCCGATGGAGACCGCCGAAATGCGCGACGTGTCGGGCAGTGGGCTGAAATCCATCGTGATGGGACAGCCGGAGACCATTGAAGGTCGAAAGGACAGAGCGCTGCGGTTCGATGGCAGCGAGGACTGGGCGGTGGTAAAAAACCCGGCACTCGATCTCCTCCATTACCTGACCATTACGTGCTGGATAAGAGGGTTCGATACAGAAACCGAGTACAGCCAGGTGCTCTGGTACGGTGACGGCGCCTGGGGACAGGACCCCTATTCGATGTCGATACAAACAGGGAAAGTCGGGTTTCGCGTGGACGACGTGGCGACGCAATGGGAAGTGATGACCGAATCGAAGCCCGCATCCGACGCGTGGACGTTCGTGGCAGCGACCCTGAATACCCGGCCTGACGGACTCATGGATCAGAAAATCTACGTCAATGGTATACTTTCAGCGGAACAGGTGACGCCGAATCCCTACCGGTATATCGAACTGGGCCGCATGTGGCTGACCTTCGCTACCTTCGGGAGCGGATGGAACCTGTCGCGCCTGGACCTGGACGACGTCAGACTGTATAACCGCCCGCTGAATCACCGGGAGATCGAATCCCTATTCGAAGAGGCACAGGAGTAACCGCATGAATCGCGATACAGACCTTGCAGACGAAATACCGCACGGTCGGCCCGAGCCGGACGGCGAAGCGTCCCATGAACCCGGTAGCCGCCGCCAGTTTCTCAAAGGAAGTCTCGCGGCGGCGGCCGGTGTCGCGGCGACCTCGATGTGGGACGCGACAGCGGCGTTGGCACAGGAAAATGTAGCGGCTCCTCCCGGTCCGCCCGGTCCGCCCGCCAGGATCGACGACGAAGCCTACTGGGAGAAGGTCCGCGCGCAGTTCCACCTGAACCCCGATACCATCTATCTGAACAACGGGACCCTCGGGCTGTGTCCGAAACCGGTCACACGGGCAGTCTACGACGGGTACGTGTATCTCGCGGAAACCGGCAGCGAAGGCAGGTCCCAACTCTGGGACGAAGTGGAAGCAAGCCGGAAGGCCGCCGCCCGGTTTCTGGGGGCGGACGAGAGAGAAATGGTACTGACTCGGAATGCAACGCAAGGACTGAGCGTCATCGCGAACGGGATTCGGATGGAACCCGGGGACGAAGTGCTCATGACTTCGGATGAGCACATCGCGGGCATCCAGCCTTGGACGCGGCGTGCCCGGCGATTCGGCATACAGGTGAACCAGGTTCACATTCCCAGTCCTCCGAAGAGCAAACAGGAAGTGGTGGACCTGTTCGAACAGGCGCTGACCCCGAGGACTAAAGTGGTTTTCTTCTGCCACGTCACCCGCGGTCCAGGACTGCTCTACCCCGTCAAAGAACTGTGCGACATGGCCCGCGAGAAGGGTATCGTGTCAGCCGTAGACGGCGCCCAGACGCCCGGAATGACCCCCGTCAACTTGCATGAGATGGGGTGCGATCTCTTCGCCACGAGCCTCCACAAGTGGGCGCTGACCCCATCCGGCACCGGTTGTCTGTATGTCCGGGAGGGATTCCAGGAGACCTTCTGGCCCACGTCCGACGGCAACGGCCCGTGGGACGACCGGGAACAGCAACTCTGGCGCGTTGGCCCCCACGGCACGTACGAAAGACCCATCCGGGCTGCGATAAAACCCGCGCTCGACTTTCTCGATTCCATAGGAATGGACGCGATATACGCCCGCGACCGCATGTTGTCCGACTATCTGAAGGAACAGCTCATGGAGATGCCCGGAATCAGCCTGGGAACCTCCACGGACCATGCGCTGTCGAGTCCGGGCATCACCTCCTTCGGCGTCGAGGGATGGGACACCTCGCTTCTTCGGGGGATCCTCCGTGGAAAGGCCGGCATTATCGTGAGCCGGGACCAGAGACGGTCTCACGATATGATCCGGGTATCCACCCACTTCTACAACACGCCGGCGGAGATCGATCGACTGCTCGAGGTGATGAGGGAAATCATGTAGTGGCCGGCCGGAAACCGGTGGGGTCATATTCCGCCGTTTGTGTCGCTGGTCCAGCCTTGAACCGCTTTTTCGACGCACCTAGTCCCCGTCGTTGAAGTGCTCCGACCCACGATCCCGCAGGAAATCCAACGTACAGCGTAAATCCGGAATCCCGGTTCGTCCTCCGAGCCGGGTGCAGCTCAGGGCGGCGACAGCCGAGGCAAACACAGCCTTCTTCTCAAGACTCCATTCCTGCAGCAGGCCGAAAATGTAAGCGCCGTGGTAAACGTCGCCCGCGCCAGTCGTATCGACAACCTCTACGGGAAACGCCGGCGTGTGGAATGACCTGCCGGATGCCAGCGTGTAACTGCCTTCTTCACCGAGCGTTACGACTGTGACGGACGATCCGTAACCAGCCAGAGACTTCGCGGCAGCCGCCGGATCGGCCCGGCCGGTCAGCGCTTCGGCGAACACCTGTGAAGCGATAAGGTAGTCCGTCGCCCGAAGCAGATCCTCGATATCCTGCGGGCGGGACAGGCTGTCCGCGTCCAGGACCACGGGCACGCCCGCTGCGTCCGCGATTTCCGCGGCAGCCAGCGCGGCCTGCCGGCCCGTAGTGTCCAGATGCACGTACTTAGCGTCGGCGATCATTCCAGCTGGTATCTCCGAAGGGGACATATCCACGGTCGTCCCACCGGCCATGATGGTGCGCTGCCCGGTCGATTCATCGACGAGAATCATGCTGACGGGGGTCGTAGCACCGGGCTCCACGATCAAATGTTCCGAGTCGACACCAAAGAGGTCGAATTCCTCCTTCACGGCACGGCCCGCCATGTCGCCCCCGACTTTGCCCGCGAAGGCGGTGGACACCCCCAGCCTGGAAAGCGTGACCAGCGCGGTGGAGACCATCCCACCGCCCTGCTGGGTCGAGGCGCTCATCCAGACCTGGTCATCCTGGTCCGGCAGGTGGGGCACGATACCCAGAAAGTCCAGGCAGGCGCATCCAAGGCCGACGACGTCATGAGTCATCATCCGGTTCCTCATTTCAACTTCTCGTCAACAGGCTCTGCTTCACGTGAATGCCCGTTTCGTCCGCATCGACCGGCAATGGGTCCGAAAGGCCGCTCTCCGCATCCAGACCCTCGGTACCCAGCAGGAACCATTCACCGCCGTGCTCTACGAGCTGGCTGGCATAGAAGCGATGCGCCGGCGCTTCGGGCATGATCTCGCCCGTGCCGTGAATCCGGAACGGACCCAGTGGCGAATCACCCACCATGGCGTAGTCGGTGCTTCTGAAGGGATGACCGGGGAAACGGTCCCTGAAGGAGGACGCCAGCCAGAATTCATGGGTGCAGAAAACGAGATACCAACGGCCTTCGATGAAGTATACCTGGGGCACTTCCATTTCCTCGGTCATCCGATCGTGTTCCGGCGGCGGGAGGCATTCCCAGTGGATCATGTCAACCGACCGGGCGATACCGACGCTGCCCCGTTCGGCCACGTCCCCGTCAGTGCGCCGCGCGCAGACGTACTGTTGGACCCGGCCTCCCGTGTCCAGGAGGAAGGGGTCCCGCCAGTGGGTGAGCTGCCGCTGGCCGGTCGATTCGATCTCATAGAACGCGGGATCGGCCACCGAGGTCGGGTTTTCGGAAAGTTTGCACCAGGTTGCCAGGTCGTCTGAGACCGCCATTCCCGTGCGCTGGACAAAGGCGGCCTCGTGCTTGTGGCCGGTATAGGCCATCCAGTACCGCCCGTCGCGCCGGATAACGCTGCCGGTCGCCAGGGACTTGCCGTCCCACGCGTCCGGTGAGCCCGGTTCGAGTGCCGTCCCCTGGTATTCCCAGTGCGCCAGGTCATCCGAAACGCAGTGGTCGATTCTCCATCCTGTTTTATGATCTAGGGGCATGGCGAGAAACCATGCATGGACGGTAGCACCATCGGTAAAATACCAGGCATCTCCGATGCGGTGGCCCTCGAGTCTGAACACGTCGGGTACTCCCTGGCAAGGGTATTCCGGCTCTGGATATCGATGAAGCAAGGAGGTGCGGGCATATTAACACACCGGTCGCCGGCGTCAAGTCCATTTCAATTGACAGTTCTCCCGGACAACCCTACCATTTCACGTCGAGCAAGGCTGGATGCTGCAATGTCCATCCATCATTCCGACCAGGACGAGACCGGCCAGGATGAGACCGGTCTGGACGACACCGGCCAGGATGAGGCCGGACCACGAAATGCCACCCGAATCCACAAGGAATCAGGTCCATGTCACTGACCGCAAACGTACGGGCCATGCTGCCCGATCTGGACGGATACGCGTATTTCCAGACCAGCGGGTTTTCTCCCAAACTGAACCCCGTCGTCGATGAAGTCGTCCACTGGCTGAAGTTCCAGAGCCGGGGCCCCGCCCTGCCCTTTGTCTCCGAGCGGATCGAGGAACAGAAACGGGACATCCGGGGTAAGGTCGCCCGTACCGTCAACGCCACGCCCGAAGAGATCGTCATGACGGAGAATACCACGATCGGCATCAACATCGTGGCGAACGGCATCGACTGGAAACCGGGCGACAACGTACTGCTAACCGACCACGAGCACCCGGGCAACCGGTTGACCTGGTACAACCTGACCGGGCGGTACGACGTGGAACTGCGGTTCGCGCCGATGTACAACGACCTTGGCAGAACGCTCGAGGAGATGGACCGCCTGATCGACAGCCGCACGCGTCTCGTCAGCGTCAGTCACGTCTCGAGACGCACCGGCCTGCGCCTGCCCGGCCGGGCGGTCTGCGACCTGGCCCATGGGAAAGACACGCCCGTCCTTTTCGACGGCGCCCAGTCCTTCGGGGCCATACCGATCGACGTGCGGGCGCTGGACTGCGACTTCTACAGCTTCTGCGGGCACAAGTACACCATGGCGCCGCAGGGCACCGGGGGCCTGTTCATCCGCCGGGACCGGATCGATTGGCTCAAGCCGAGCTGGATCGGGTCCCACTCTCAGAAAACCTTCGACCAGGAAGGAAACATGGCCCTGCACGACGAAGCCCGGCGGTTCGAGTTCGCCACGCGGAGCGTGCCGGACCAGGCGGGTTTCGGCAAGGCACTGGATATCTGGGACGGGCTGGGGTGGGAGGAGATTTTCGCCGGCATCGCGGCGTATACCGACCGGATGAAGGCCGCATTGCTCGAGGTCCCGGGACTGGTGCTGGAAACGCCGGCGTCCTACGGCGATTCATCGGGCATCGTTACGTTCCACGTACCGGGCCTGGAGGCGGGCCCTCTGTCGGAAAGCCTTCAGCAGCATGAGAAAGTGCTGGTCTCCCCGCTCGAATTCGCGGCGGAAAGCACCCGTGTTTCGACCCACGTGTTCAATTCGGACGAGGACCTGGAGCGGTTGACGTCGGGGATCCGGAGGGTGCAGCGAGAGGGGCTGGATTCGTAGATCCAGGCCCGGACTGGGCCTCCGGAACAACTCCCCTACCGAAACCAGTCGTAGTTGAGACCCAGCGAACGGTCTTCCAGGGGCAGGTCGACGCGCACGCCGCCCAGCGCGGAGGAACGTTTCAGGGCGATCTCCACTTCCAGCGCCATGGCGACCCTGCGGCCGGAGTTCTTGGGCTCGTCCAGCTTCCCCGCCAGGCAGTCCATCACGTCGTTCAGCGAATACACCCCGCCATAGGGCGGCACGAACTGGGGGCCCGGCCAGGGCACTTCCACCCGGTAGGGCCGGCCTTTCACCTCCATGGCCTCCCATCGCTGCCAGCCCGTGGGGAAATCGTAGGCCAGGTCGCCTTTGCTGCCGTGCAGGCGCACGCCGGGTGCGCCCTTGCGAAAATGGACCACGAGGCCGCTTTCGGTCACCATCAGGCCCTGACCCGTGAATTCGTCGCTTCCCGATTCCCGCCGCGGTTCGTCGCCGGTTCCGATTACCCAGGCCGGTACGCTGTCCACGAAATAGGACCAGTTCTGGTGTTGGGCGAAGGGTCCCGGTGCTTCAATCGACAGCAACTCCCCGATGCCGCCGTCGCGCACCAGGGTGCCGGCACGGGCGAAGGATGGATGGGTGGTGGCGATCGCGCCGCAGCTAAGCGGCACGCCCGCTTCCGCGCAGGTGCGCACCATCCGGTCCGCTTCTTCCAGCGTATGGGCCATGGGCTTCTCGGTGAAAATTCCCTTCGCGCCATGATGGACGGCGAGGCAGGTGAAATCGGCGCGATGCTTGGTGTTCGTCGCCACGGCCACGATGTCCGGCCTTTCTATGGCGAGCATATCCCCGGCGTCATCATAAAGGGACACGACACCGTACCGTTCCCGGAAGGCGCGCAGCCGTTTCACATCCCGCTCCGCTGCCGCGACCAGTTCGACGTCCGGGCGGTCCCACAATGCTTCGGCGTAGGAAGAGGGCAGGCCCTCCGTGCCCGGGTTCTCGTGGTAGTGGAAGCGCCGGTGGATGTTTAATTCGGGCGTCGGGCGATCGATGTCGTCCACGTCCCACACGCCCGTCCTCTGCGCGAGATCGTAAAGCATGCCCATCCAGCCGAGTCCGATAAGTCCTGCCCGGTACTTTGCCACGTTGTTTCTCCTCTCGACTGAATGAAGATACAGTGCTAAGAGCGGCTTTGGGGGACCTACTGGTTAGTCTGGTTAGCCCGGTTAGTCCTGATCACTCCAGGGCAGCGGTACATCCAGCCGCTCGCCCATCTCCCGTACAGTGCGCTGTTCGATCTCGCCGAACCGGATGCCCTGCTCCCGGTGGAGTGCCGCGCGCGTTTCTTCGATCGCGCCGGGCAGCAAGGCCTCGTCATATCCCGGCATGGGCTCGTAGGTTTCTCTCACATCCTTTACGAAACGGTCTACTTCCTTCTTGAAATCCCCCTCGGGAATCACCGTCTCGATGTGTATTGCCAGAACCATGCCGCCGTGACTTGCACCGGGCCACCGCGCCTGCACTTCGTCAGCCTCCGGCAACGCGGCGCCGGCCAGCGCACATCCCAGGACCGTGGCGACCGCTCCGTAACCGATGCTCTTGAAGAAGGCGGCTGGTATGCGGGACAGGAGATCGTCGAATTCGGGCGAATGCTGATAGTCGGCCAGGATGCGCGTGGCCACGTCCTGCACGATGGGCGGTTCATCGCCGGCCGGCATGCCGAAGCAGAGCGGTGGATTGCCGAAGTAACCGATCTGCGGCTTCGGATCCTGGCCGCGGGCATCCCCCATGTTGCGGTAACCCTGGACCGAGAATCCGATGCAGCCCGACTCCATGCACATGCGGGTGTAGTGGCCCGCCGATCCATAATGCCCGATATGCCGGGCCAATCCCATGCCCAGTCCGGTTTCACGGGCCTTTGCGATGGCGCCTTCCGTCGCATCCACCATGGGCCAGTACCCGAGCGTCCCGTCGCCGTCCACGATGACGGAGGTGGGCGATTCAGCGATGATCCGCACACTGGGCCGTGGATTGTGATGCCCCTCGGCGAAGGACCGCGTATAGCCGGATGCCGCGCGGACCCCGTGGCTGCGAACGCCTCTGAGGTCGGAGTTTACCAGCAGCCGGCTGATGATCGAAGCATGGTGGCCGGACAGGCCTACCTTCTCGAAACAGGCCGTCGTGAAGGCCAGCAGGGATGTTTCATCGACATGGATGTAAGCTTCCGGCGGACGATTCATCAATGGTTCCTTTGGGGTTGTTACGGAATCCACACGTTGGTGGAAATGGCCTTTGTGAACTGGCGAGAACCAGGCGTACGGACCCGGCTCAGACCACCATGGGCGTCTGGAGTACGGTCAGGCCCATGTCGATGTACTTCTGGCGATCGGAGGGGTCCAGGAGCGCCAGGCTGACGGCGACGGATGTACCCTCCATCTCCCCGGCAACGTGGCGGACGCAGTCGTCCACCGTCCGGAACGGCGGGTTTTGGTACCGTTCGATATCGAACAAGAGATCGTTGGGACCGAAAGTGAGGACGTCTACGCCCTCCAGCGCCAGCTTCCGGCAATTGAGTACGGCGTCGACCGATTCGAGCTGCAGCCACAGGACGCCCGTGTCGTTCCACCAGGCCGCATACTCGAGGCGGTCGGCACGACCGGCGATTCCGTGGCGCGCGTTACCTCCCCAGCTTCTGCTGCCGAACTGTGGATAGTAGAAGAAATGGACCGCCTCACGCACCGTGGCTTCCTCCCTGACCTCGGGAACGAGGATACCCGCGGGGCCCAGGTCCAGGTAGTTCCCGATCAGGTAGGTGTGCCGGGTATGCTTGATGCGCAGGATCACCGGCACGCCCAACGCCTCGGCAGCGGCGCAGAAGGAAACGATCCGGTCCTCGCTCTGGGGGCCGTGCTGGCAGTCCACGTTGAAGAAATCGATCGTGCCCTGTTGAAGATACCGTTCCAGGTCTTCCCGGCCGGAATCCATGGATACGCCCAGGCCGGTCACGATTTCGCCGCCACGGATGCGGTGTTTCAGCGAGATGGGTTTGACCATGACGGAACGCTCCCTCTTCTATTTAATCTTCGTCAGTACCTGTAGTTGAACTGGTGTATCTACACGAATTACAGTCGAGGGTTGACGCCTCAAGGTTCGTTCGAGGAGGCGCCGGTCCGAGACGGGAATGTGCGCTTTGTCCCACCACAGGGCCCGGCACCGGTCGAACAGCTCCAGGCTGTCGAAGTAGTGCCGGAAAACGAAATCAATGTACGTACTCAATTCGAGCTTGTGGCCGGCGATCGCCTCGGCCACCACCCGGTCCGCGAAGTGAAAGTCGACGTATTCACGGGCCAGCGTGGCCACCCGATTCGCTTCGTGGGCGACCTTGCAGTACACCTGCTGCCTCGCGTGCCGGCGTTTGCCCAGGTGTGCAGGGAAGTACGGACGGATGTCGACGACGCGGCCACCGGGTTTCAGTACACGACAGGCTTCGTGAAGGGCATGCCCCATGCCCTCATGTCGCACTCATCACAACGACCACGAGAACATAGCCAGGTCGAAACTCCGGTCCTGGAACGGCAAGCGGGACGCATCGGCCACGGCGAAGCGAGCGATGCCGTCCAGTCGCTTCCGGGCATGGGCGCGTGCGACGTCTTGCCCGGTCAGATCGACCCCGGCAATCGATTCGATCCATCCCCGGATCCGGTTCGACAACCGGCCGTCGCCGCAACCGATGTCGAGGACGCGCGCACCGGCGAACGGCACGTGCCGTCTGAGCATCCGCGTTTCACGCCGTTCCGGATCTACTCGAACACCTTTCATGGCGCACCCCCGCCTTTCATGCCTCTCTCCCGCTTCTTTTGATATCTGGTCGGTCCGGATTTCGGGCCGGTCTGTATATCTTGCCGGACAGGAATTCAATACCAGTCCGCATATCAAGCCAGTCCGGCCACCTCCTCGATTTCTACCCAGCCGCCGGATTCTTTCGACCGCTCAATGGCCAGTCCCGTGAGGTAGAGCCCCGCGGCCATCCGGGCATAGGTGCGGTTCGGCATGCCCTTTTCCACGGCGTCCAGGAAGTCGGCGACGCTTTCCGCCTCGCCGGGCCAGCCACCGACGACCGGCTTCGCGGGCTCCACGCTGATTTCCTTGACTTCGGGATCTGTCTTCGTGCGCAATCTTATTGTGTTGCGAAAATAGTCTACGTGTAAGTCGCCTTCGTCACCGGTCACCTCGATCGTGGTCTCCAGCGTATCGACCGAGTCGATGTTCAGGTGGATCGTGCCCCAGAGGCCATCGTAGTCGAAATTGACCAGACTGTGAAACTGTCGCCGGCCCACCTGCCCGTGGCCGTCCATGACGAGCACCCGTCGAGGCGACCGGCCGATGATGCTGTTCAGTCCGTCCACGTACCAGGGCCCCAGATGGTGGGCAAGGCTCAGGTCGGGGCCATCGTACCCCGCCCAATTGCACCGCAGATTCAAATGGACGGTCTGCGGGGTGCCGATCGTCCCCGATCTTAACAGTTCCGCCGTACGGAGGACGACCGAAGCGTAGCCGATTTCGAGATCGCCGTGGGTAACCTGGCCGGCCGCGACCAGCCGTTTCAGCATCCTTCGTATGCCGCTGGGATGGTCGGCGAGCGGTGGTTCGTAGTAGACGGCGATCCCTGTATCGAGCACGGCGTCCATGGCCGTCTCGTGGATGGCGTCGGGGATGGCCATCATGACAGCGTCGATTTCGGGACCGCTCAGTAATTCATCGAAACCGCCATAGACACGCACATCCGGACCCAGCTCCTCGCGTATGCGACCCTGAGACGCTTCGCTGAACGCCGCGGCGGAAACGATCTTCACCCGGTCGTGCTGCCGCAGGGCAGGCACGAAGGCTATCCGGGTCCACCCGCCGTATCCGATCAGCCCGACGCGTATGTTGGACATGATATGTCTTTCGCAGGATTACTTATCGTTTCACTGCAGGCCAGAACCGAAGTATATTACGACAATGAAAACCGCCGCGGATCGGTATGGCAAGCACTAAGTATTCCGGAGACTCCGGCTTGAGATACCTTTACCTGCTCGTCTTCCTGCCGCTGGCGCTGGCGACCGGTCATTCGGCGGCCCAGGTGAACATCGAAGCGCTGCGCGGCGACGCAGGTGCTACGGGATTCTCCGGCGCCCTGGCGCTCAACCTGGAGATGCATACGGGGAATACGGATCTGAAGGAAATCGGTCTGGAAGGACGGCTGGACTTCGACCACCCCAGGGTGAACACGTTCATGCTGGCCCGTAACGACTTCGGATGGGAACAGAGCGAGCGTTTCGCCGATGAAGGACTGATCCACCTCCGCCAGCACTACCCCCTGCATGGACGGGTCGGCATCGAGGCGTTCACCCAGTACAACTATGATACAACCTATCGGCTCGATGCCCGTATGCTGGCCGGTGGTGGGCTTCGATTCCACCTGGTCGAGTCCGAGGGTTTCCAGCTGTGGGAAGGCGTTTCCGCCTTCGTGGAACACGAGAGACTGAGCGAATTGAATCCGGCTGATGACCACCCCGACAACGCGACCGTCGTGCGCTGGAGCCACTACCTGTCCTCCCGAATCGCCGTCAATGACCGCGTCGTGTCCACTTGCACGGTTTATTTCCAACCGCTGTGGAACGAGATCGGCGACACCCGCGTCCTTGGCGAATTCAACCTGGAGATCGACCTGGCCGGACCGCTCGTGCTGGCCCTGAATTTCGTCATGCGCTACGACAGCCGACCGCCGGAAGGCGTCAGCAAGCTGGATACGGTGCTGGAGAACGGCCTGGCCGTGACTTTTTAGTATGACAGATAGCGAAAGTGAATCATTATGGTTAAACCAGGACGCGCGGCCCAAGAAGAGGAGAAGAATAAATGGAGTTTAACGACCGTGTAAAGCAGGATTTCGACCGTGACGGCTTCGTGCTGCTCAAGGGGTACCTGTCTTCGGAGGAAGCGGCCGAGATCAACGGTAACATCGACCGGTTCATCGAAGAGGTGCTTCCGAAGGCGCCCGATACGACGGCCTTCTACGAAGTCAAGGAGGACCCGTCGTCCATCAAGCGGCTGCAGAACATGGCGGAACTGGACCCGTACTTCGACGAGCTGTTCGGGTCCTACGGTTTTGCCGAACTGGCCGGATTCCTGCTCGCGGACGGCGTGCTTCCCAAGAATCCGCAGTGGTTCAACAAGCCAGCCAGAGTGGGCGACGTCACCCCGCCCCACCAGGACGGCTTCTATTTCATGCTGGAACCCAACGAGGCCGTGACCCTGTGGATCGCCCTGGATGAAATCGACGAGGAAAACGGATGCATGCGTTACGTGCGGGGATCGCACCGGCGGGGCATGCGTCCCCACCGGACGTCCAACGTACTCGGGTTTTCACAGGGTGTGGGCTGTTTGTTGGTACAGGCATAACGCCGGATCGTGTAACCTGGCTTGCTCGTAGGACTTAGACGAACAACAGGGAATACACAGGGGATACCCGATTTTTCCGACGAGGACCGGGAACGGGAAGTGGCCATGCGCGCCAGCCCGGGCGACGTATTCGCCCATCACAGCATGATCATACACCGGGCGGACGCGAACCGGTCCGACCGACGACGCGCCGCACTGGGCCTGGTTTACTTCGCGGCCAGAGCCAGGAAGGACGAAGAGAAGGCCGAACGCTATCGCCAGGAACTCTTCGCCCGGTGGGAAAAGGAAGGCAAAATCTAGCGGGCAACCGCGCGGCAACAGCCGGACCGCTATACCGAGCTGTTCCTTGCTACTCCTCGCTACTCCTTACGCTCCGCATCGCGGTCTTCGGCGAGCTCCCCGCCCCACAGGTGCATGGTGTTGACCGGCTTGCCCTGTAGTTTCAGGTAGTAGAACAACTGCCCCTTGTGCTGAACCAGGTGCTGCACCATCTCAAGCATGCGATGGCCGAGTACGGGCGTGGAAGGGTCCCACGGCGCGGGGGCGGGTTCGTTCTGCATTCTTTCCTCGCCGGCCAGCTTGAGCATTTCGAAGGCCAGGTCCCGGTCCGCCGCAAGCTTTTCCTTTGCTTCCGCCACCGAGGCGACCGTGGCCATCGCTTCGGCCGGAGGCAACATATCCCCGGATCCCATGTCGTCCACGCTGACGCCTTCGGGCAGACCGAAGTCGCCGGTCACGAAACCCTTTATCGCCATACCGCAAGCTTCGCCCACGTGAAAAAGCAGTTGGCCCGTCGTCATCCAGTTGTCGCCCGACGACGGTTTCCAGTCGAGATCCTCATCCTCGACGAGGTCCATCAATCCGTCTGCCGCCAGGTAGGAGTAATGCAGTTCACGAGTCAGTATTTCGGTCCAGTTCACGTTTTCTCCTTTCAGGGTGTGGTCTGCCAGGCGCCTTCATTCAGTTCCACGAGCGCAATAAAGTTGCCGCAGGAATCGTCGAAAATGGCCTGGATGCCGAAGTCCTGTTTCGTCGGGTCCACGCTGAACCGGACGCCCAGCTTCTTCAGCCGTTCGTACTCGGAAGCGATATCGTCCACCGAGAACACGATGGACGGCATCCCCGAATCATAAAGCTCCCTGTGGTAGACCTGGGACCATTCGGTACCCTTCGGTTCCAGCAGGAGGGTTGTGCCTTCGGGTTCCTCGGGAGAAGCTACGATGGCGAGACTGGCCTCCGGCACGAACATGATCTCCTTGAAGCCCAGTATCTTCGTGTAAAACTCGTGCGCTTCGATGGGGTCGTTCACGAAGACGCCCGTCATTTCGATTCGCATTTTCTTCCTCCATTAATCCGCATCGTTCAGTAATGCTTTTTACTTTATGATGCCATGTACTTGCGAGCGCTTCTATCCGCGTTTCAGGCACTAAAGTCGACCCCTCGCGTTGGATAGGATGCATTTCCCTAAACCAGGTTAATGTACGAATGGCACGGGTATGACGCCACAGGTTTCGGCTCTACTCGCCCTGCCGGATCGGCAGGTGGGATGTTGACACATACCGGTCCCATACCTACATTATCATACCATATACCGGGGCCTGGTATTCAGACGGATTGCAGGATTGAAAACCAGGTGTCCAGGTGGAATGCAGACAAGGAACAGGAGCGATTATGGGTACGGTCAGGGTACTGGTGGGCACGCGGAAAGGGGCGTTTATACTGTCATCGGACGGCGTCCGAACAGACTGGGACATCGACGGCCCGCATTTCGGGGGTTGGGAGGTCTACCACCTCAAGGGCTCCAGCGTCGATCCCGATCGCCTGTATGCAGCCCAGGGCACGGGCTGGTTCGGGCAGCTGGTGCAGAAATCGGACGACGGTGGAAAGAGCTGGGATCCGGTGAGCAACGAATTCACTTTCGAAGGCGAAGTGGGCACCCACCTCGATTTCGACGACAACCCGTGTCCATGGGCGTTCAACAGGGTCTGGCACCTCGAGCCATCGCTCTCCGATCCGGATACGGTATACGCGGGCGTCGAGGACGCGGCACTCTTCCGCTCCACAGACGGGGGCCGGTCCTGGCACGAACTGGCCGGCCTGAGAAACCACCCTTCGAGCTCGGGCTGGCATCCGGGCGCGGGCGGGCTCTGCCTGCATACCATCCTGCTGGACGAGGGCGACCCGAACCGGATAATCGTCGCCATTTCCGTGGCAGGTGCGTTCCGGTCCCTGGACGGTGGAGCATCCTGGCAGGCGATCAACAAGGGCCTGCATTCCGACTACATGCCCGAACCCGAGGCCGAAGTGGGCCACTGCGTCCATCGACTCGCCATGCATCCATCCCATCCGGACGCGCTGTTCATGCAAAGCCACCGAAACATCATGCGCAGCGACAACGGGGGAGATTCCTGGACCAACGTAAGCGGCAACCTGCCCAGCGACTTCGGCTTTCCGATCAGCGTGCACGCCCACGAGCCCGAAACGATCTACGTCGTCCCAATGAAGGGCGACTCCGAGCACTACCCGGACGAGGGCCACCTGCGCGTCTACCGGAGCCGGACCGGCGGGAACGAATGGGAACCGCTGTCCTCGGGACTGCCGCAGAAAGACTGCTACGTCAACGTCCTGCGGGACGCCATGGACGTGGATACCCTCGATGACTGCGGGATCTACTTCGGGACTTCGGGTGGCGCGGTCTATGTATCCCCAGACGGCGGCGACCACTGGACCGCCATCGTGGAGAATCTCCCGCCGGTGATGTCCGTCGAAGTCCAGACCCTCCCATGATACGCGTCATGCTGCCCTATCACCTGCGGAACCTGGCGGGTTGCCGGGACAAGGAAGTCATCCTGGAGGTCGCCGGCGGGGTCGTGACCCAGCGCAAGATCCTGGATGCGCTGGAAGCGCGGTTTCCGCAGCTTGGCGGAACGGTCCGGGACTACGGATCGGGCTGCCGCCGGCCCCTCGTACGGTTCTTTGGCTGCGGGCGGGACCTTTCCCTCGAATCGCCCGACACGCCGGTCCCGGAAGCCATCGCGCAAGGCGAGGAACCCTACCGGATCGTGGGTTCGGTGGCCGGCGGGTAGCGGCGTCAAGACGCGCCGAACTTTTATGCCGCGCTGAGCTTCTCGAGGACCGCCAACTCCCTGCTCGATTCTCTCCAGACCGGACCTTCAGAGAACCGCTTTGCGTATCCCAGGGGCGTCAGTTCCAGCACTTCCTCGAAGAAGTGGTCGTTACCCTTGTGGATACAGTCCATGACCAGGTCGTTGTCGCCCGGATTCGTCTGGATCCTGGCCTCCACAGCCAGGTCGGGCTTCAGGTCCAGCAGGTGTTCGAACACGTGAAAACCCGTCCCCTGGTTCGTACCGATAGCATGGTACAGGGGCGTCTGTCCTCCCACGCCGTTCCGCCCGATAGACGACCGCGCGTTCAGATCGGCCCCGCGTTCCAGCAGCAGCGCAATCGCGTCCAGTTCATGAAACTCCACGGCCACGTGGAGCAGCGTGCTCCCCCGCAGGGTGAGGTTACTTCCGTAGTCGAGCGTAAAACGCGCCGTAACGAGTCCGGCGTCCGTTTCGAGGCGGGCCGCCAGGGCATCCAGGTCTCCCCGGTGAATGTCCATGACCGGACCGTCTTCATAGGCGGCGCCATGGTCGATCAGCAGGTTGATACAGGTGTGGAGATGATCGGGGGTCGACCGGGTGTAGGTCTGCAGGAAACCGTACAGCACGTCGCAGTCCCACCCTTCGTTTCGCGCGTCGTTCAGGTCGACGCCGACGGCCAGTAACCGCCGCAGGTGTTCCAGGTCGTGACCCTCGCAACAGCCGAAGAGCGAGGCGTCCAGATCATGGACGTCGGCGCCGCCCCGTAACAGTCGCTTCGTCAGGTCAACCCGCGCCAGCATGTCTGCCAGTACCAGGGGCTTGACCGGTCGTTCCCTGCCTCGGCGATCGATCCACCTGCAGGGCGTTTCCACCAGTTCGGGCCTGGCGGCCATTACGGATTCGAAGGCGGCATGGTCGTTGCGCACAATCGCCTCGCCCAGTGCGTGATCTCCGGCCAGGCATTCGGTTTGCGGCATGATCGATTACAATTCGTTGGCATTCTGTTCTATTTCAACAGCTCGACGATATCCTGGTGCCCGCCTTTCTCCGCCCGCGCCAGGGGCGTCGCCCACTCCGCGCCGCCGCCCCGGGGATCCGCGCCCCGCTCCAGCAGGAACGCCGCCAGGTCCCGGTGTCCCCAGCGTGCGGCCCATCCCAGCGGGGTAGAGCGCCACTCGTCGTCCACGGCCTCGATGGAAGCACCTCTGTCAAGCAGCAGGGCGGATTTATCCACGTCGCCGATCACCGCCAGTTTGTGCAGGTAAGTGACGCCGTGCCAGTTCGCGTTATTGGGATCGGCGCCGTGGTCGAAGAACAGGTTCAGCATGTCGAGGATATCGTCGTTGGGGGTCAGGGCGCGCCCGTCCAGGTGCCAGCCCTTGCGTCGCCGGAACGCGTACCCCATGTAGTTGTTGGCGTACCAGGGCCGGTTCAGCTCCGCACCTGCCCGGAGCAGCATTTCGATGATCTCCCTGCGCGCGAAACCCGCCGCCATGCAGAGCACACCGTAGTCGCCGCCATAGTTGGCCAGGCCGGGATCCGCGCCGAGGAGCTCGCCGACCACGGGGATGTTGTCCAGCAGCACGTACATGCTGATGTCGGCCGTCGCCCCGTGCCGGTATAGCAGGTTGATCATCTCCTCGTTTTTCCCCTGGCCCAGGGCCTGTGAAAGGGGCACGCCGCTGGACTCCACCGGGGCGTTGGGATCGGCGCCGTGATCGAGCAGAAGTTTCGCTGTTTCCAGGTGATTGCCGGCCACGGCTTCGTACAGCGCGTGTCCCCGGGGCGCGTTGTGTTCCGGGGCGTTGGGGTCGGCGCCGTGGTCCAGCAGGAGCTGCACGATGTCGGTGTATCCCTGTCCTGCCGCACTGAACAGCGGGGAGTGTCCACAGGTATCCTGGTCGTTGGCCAGGTTCCGGTTTGTTGCCAGGAGATCTCTCACCCGTCGTTCGTCTCCAAGGGCGCACGCGACCGTCATGCTGTAATGCGCTCCTCTTGCGATCAGGTATCCGGTCAGCAGCGGATCCAGGCCTCCCCGGGACTTGCGCGCGCGGAACACGGCCACGTGCAGCGGTTTGCATCCATCCCACCGGACCGGATCCGGTTCGGCCCCCTTGTCCAGCAGCAGGGCCGCCATTTCAAGGTTGTGTGCTGCAACGGCCTCGTGGAGGGGACGGTTGCCGCGTTCGTCCGAGGCGTCGATCATCTCGGGAGAAGCCTCGAACAACGCCCGGGCTGCTGCAACGTCGCCCTGCCGGACCACTTCGCAGGCACGTTCGCCCACGGGCGGCGCGCTGTACCTGGAAGCGATGGCGTCCGTCAAGAGCCCGGCGATCTCGTCAAAGCCGCGATCCCTGGCCCGTTCGAGCGGCGGCACGTGATAATCGAGTCCCGATGCCGACGAAGGATCCGCTCCGTGTTCGAGCAACAGGCGGACCGCCTCCGTGTGCCCTTCCCGGACTGCGAAGTGCAGAGGCTGGTAGTACGCCCAGTTGCAGTTGGCCAGGCCGGGGTCCTCCCGCAGCAGCGACCTGATCCTGGCAAGATCGCCTTCCACCGAGGCCAGCAGCATGTCCCAGACAAGGTTCGGCTTGCCATCCATGAAATGGCCTTGCTCGCTCGTGAAATCGGGTCGTATCCAACGCATAACTCGGTCTCCAAAGTGATCATTTGCAGACGGCGCGTGACCGTTCAGTTCGCTTGACAAAGTGCGAAGCAGACTCGGCTTCAACTTACTCCGCGCTTCGAACAGCCTTTTGCGCACCGTGCCCGCTTTCAATCCCATGAAGTTTGCGATTTCGGGTGCTGAATAGTCTCCAATATACCGAAGTACCGTGACTTCTCTCAGTGTTTCCGGCAATGCTTCCACCGCGGCGCGGACTTTCTCGCTCATGTCCCTGCGCGCCGCCCGGTCCAGGGGACTTTCATCTGCCGCCTCGATGTCGCCATCCATGGGTACGAAATGGTGACTGTTTCGTCTCTTGAACCGGAAACACTGCCACTTTATGATCCGCCTCAGCCAGGCTGGGAACGAATCCGGCTCGCGGAGCGATTCGATGTGCTGCCAGGCGGCGATGAATCCTTCCTGCGCGGCATCTTCAGCCTGGTGCCGTTCACCCAGAAGTCCCAGCGCGTAGCCGAAGGCCATGTCCTGGTAGTTGGCCACCACCTCGCCGAAAGCGGTACAGCGTTCCGCATGAGGCAAAGATCGGTCGGCTGAAATCCGAATGTGTTGTTTGAGGTCGTTGGTCATATCGAACCGACGTAACGGTAACCGGTGCCTTGCGCCTTCCGCCCATTCCCCATTACCATAGTGTCATTCACAGGGGTCAGGTGTTACCATGTCGTTTGGATTATCGTGCAAGAGGAGGGACCCTCCATGCAAAACCTGAAAGTGAACGCGCTCCGGGTTTTCGTCCCGTCAATAGATCACGACGTTTCGATCCGGTTCTACGAGGACCTGGGATTTGAAACCGTCTGGTCGGGACACGACGTAACGGAGATGCGCATCGAGGGATTCAGTTTCTTCCTTCAGAACTACTATCAGAAGGAGTGGGCGGACAACTTCATGATGCAGTTGAAAGTGGCGGATCTGGACGCCTGGTGGGAGCACATCGTGGGAAAGGACCTTGTGGCGCGGTACGAAGGCGTCCGCGCCGCGGCGCCCAAGGTCTACCCCTGGGGGCTTCGCGAGATCAATCTGATCGATCCTGCCGGCGTGCTCTGGCACATCGCCCAGGATGCGGACTGAGCATTCTGTGCTCGGTTGATCAGGTCCCGCCGGAGCCGTAATCGGCCAGGAGGTACTGTACAGCCAGGTTCGTGTATTCTCCCCACCGGTCCGCGAAATCCCGGATCCGCTCCTCGGAAACGCGTTCTCCGTTGAAGTAATGCCGCTCGATGGACCGTTTGACCGCGAGATCGGCGGCGGCAATGACGCTGCCCCGGCCCAGGTAACGCGCGCGAAACCAGTCCGCCGTCCACCGCCCTATCCCCACCAGGGCCGTCAATTCCCGTTCAACTGACGCGTCGTCCTTCTCCGCGAGCCCGTACAGGTCTAGTTCACCTTCCCGAACTGCCCGTGCCAGGTTGAGTATGTACCGTTCCTTCTGTCTCGAGAACTGAAGCGGCAGCAGATCGCCGGGTCCCGCTTCCGCCATCCGGCCGGGCGTCGGAAAGGCATAGTGGGTTTCGCCGCCGAACACGTGGGGTTCGCCGTATTCGGCTACGAGCCTGCTCCGCACGGTATAGGCAAACCCCAGGTTGATCTGCTGGGCCGTGATCGAGGACACGATCATCTCGAAGGGGTCGACCTGCAGATTGGGACGCAGGCCGTGGTGGTTTGCCACCGCGGCGGAAAGTACAGGGTCTCCGGCCGCGAACGCGTAGAAGGCCTGCAGCGGGAAGGACAGGCCCAGGATCTTCCCGGCTGCCGCGATCGCCTCGTCGAGCATCTCGTCGGATACCTCGCCGGTTGCCGCATCGAGCACCTCGCCGGTCGCCGCGTCTGCTGCCGCGTCGATCGCCGGGGATTCCGCCCGGGCGGTTCCGTCCCGGGGCGTCAGGCGCATTTCGATCCGGTCTTCGGAGCGGTACAGGGACAGAAGGCACGGTCCACCGGCTGTACGGATCACCTTGCTGAAAACGCCCGCTTCGAACCGGTTGGCAAGGTCGGTGCCATACCGCCGGTACCGGTCGAGGGTGGCCTCGAAGTCGATGATCGTACCGCGGTCCGCCACGGTACAGGCCACGGTTACGATCCCAGGGGCTTCCACAACCCGACGAACGTACCCTCGTTATCCGCAATCCACGCGAAGTGGCCCATGCCCGGGACTTCGGTTGGAGGTACGATGGACGCTCCGCCCAGTTCCTCGGCCTTTGCGACGTAGGCGTCCAAATCGTCGACCTGCACATAGACCAGCGTGTAGTTGTGCGGCTCGTGACCGAGAGCGGAAATGTGTCCGTTGATCCCTTCATCTCCCCCGGTGTCGATCATGGAAGCATGTTCATGGGACTCCATGTTCCAACCGAACAGGCCGGCGTAGAAGGCCTGGGATTCTTCTCTGTTCTTGCAACCGATCTCGAAATGCATGACGGGATTCGCCATTGCGCGCTCCTCTCTGGTTGTGGTACGTGTTGCTGCGGTTCATCCTGATTTACGGTTCATGCTACTTTGTGGTCCATGCTAACGCTTGTATTTATCATTGAGCCCCTGGCCGGACCGGATCATGGGCAGGATCTTCTCTAGGCGCTTTGTCCTGGTTTCCGTCCGCTTGGCCTCGGCGATGTATTCGGTGTACTCGCGCTGCTTCCCCGGCGTAAGCGAGCTGAACCGCTCGCCGGCGTCGCGGTCATCCGCCAGTGCGCCGGCCAGTTCATCCGGAACCTCCACCGGCTTCTTCCTTTCCGCCTTGATCTCCTTGCCCAGCCGCTGGTTCTCAATGGACTCGTCCACGTAGGCGCGCAACAGCGGTTCGTCGATCTCTTCGACCGCCTGAAACCGCCACTGCCGCATAGCCCGGGTCCTGCCTTCCTGCGCATTGACCAGGACGCCGTGTTCGTCGCGCAGCAACGCGCCCTGGAAAAACCAGACGCTCACGAACTCCTTGAACGCCCCGATGCCCACCACGTTCTTGCCTGCATGGGTATAGCAGGGCTGACCCCACTTGACGGTCTCTTCGACCTCGCATGCGTTCATGATGTTGCATAGTCTCTCCAGCAGGGGCCGCCATTCCACGTGGCCATCCAGGTAATCTTCAACCGATTTATACCGTTGCACGATCCATCCTTTCCATGAATTCGGCCTAGGGCGGGACCTCAGACGATCCCGACTGGAACTGCGGGGCGTTCAGGGCGTTTCCGAAGAGACTGAGCCGGCCGGACAGGGCGGCCTCCACATCCAGTTCGTACGCGTGGGCGACGGTCGTAACGATGGGCCGGATCTGTTTCTCGATGTAGTGCCCGTAGTCTATGGGGGCCGTGATCCGGCCCTCCGGTTGGGGCCCGTCGAGCGTGATCACGTACCGGATGACACCCGTCGGGTTTTCCATGAGCCGGGCTGCCTTGACGTGAGGAGGCACCGAACGGGTATAGGATTCGACGGGCTTGCGCAAGTTCTTCCGGTAGACGAGCAATTCGTCCCGGCGACCGGTGCGGACCTCCTGGACCCAGTGGTAGATTTCTTCTTCGATCTCGGCGCCGGGCACGTCGTGAAACACCCGGTCGAGCAGCACGCCCTGCAGCCGGTGAGCCAGGTCGGTCCAGTCCCGCCGCACGGCTTCCATGCCCACGATTTCCACGCGGTCGCCATCGGTCCCGCGACGCAGGCCCGCGTAACCCTTGGCCCTGCCGCGCTCGACGTCACTCCGCATGGAAGGCAGCAGGAACCGGTGGTAGCACTTCTCGAGTTCCAGTTCGAGGAAAGACGCCACGCCGTACCGTTCCCTCACGTGCGCGGCTAACCGGGCATTGATCCGGTCGCATACTTTCCGACCCATATCCATGGCCTGACCCGATTCCGGCCTTTCCACCGGGTCGAGATCAACGAACACCGAATCCGTGTCCCCGTAAAGCACTTTGTAACCGTCTTTCTCCAACTCATCCCGGCACCACTTCAGGATGTAGTGTCCGAATTCCGTGATCGCACCGGCCAGTTGAGGTGCGGCGAAGCGGCAGGAAGCGGATGCCAGGACGCCGTAGAAGGAATTCATGACGATCTTGTAGGTAAAGGAGGCAAGTTCGTCCCCGGTGGTCCTGGCCTCCTCCCGGCGCTTGAAAAACTGTTCCAGCATGGAAGGCAGAATGCCCGGGGTGCGGGAAAACCGCCCGCCGTTGGGGGCCTCGAGGAATTCCCCTTTCCGGTCGCCGTCGGACACGCGGCCGGGAACCGCGCCCGTCTCGTCCGATGCCGAATCCTGGGCCTCGATATGTGCCAGTGGATCGATGTTGAAGGTGCGGATGATGGACGGGTAAAGGCTTTTGAAGTCGAAGACGAAGACATTTCGGTAGAGCCCGGCTTTCGCGGGTATGATCAATCCGCCTGGCGCGCCGGCGCCCGGGGTGCGGTCCACGCCGGTCGTCGGCGCCACCATGCCCCGTTGGTGCAGGGCGTTGATGTAGATGTTGTCGAAGGCGGCAACGCTGACCCACGCCCTTTCCAGCGGCAGGCCTGTCAGCAGGCCTCTGCGCAGGGTCAGGTTGATCAGTCCTTCCGCCTCCAGGATGTCGAGTACCAGCCTCGCGTCCTCGAGACAGTAGGCGCAGAAGGTCGCCCGGTCCTCGCGATAGACCTCCGTGATCTTTTCCGCCCGGGAACTTCCCCCATCCTCCTCCAGCAGCTTGCCCCTGCCCAGGATGGCGTTGGCCACGGTGTCCAGGCGGTAGTCCTCGAACCGCTGCAACGTGCCGCGAAGCAGGTGCAGGGCGTCCAGGATCTGCCGGCCGTGGATCACCATGGTGCTGCCGCCCCAGACCTCCCCGGACCGGTACCAGGACGTGTCATCGGTCCGCCCGAGTTGAAACGGCACGTTCAGGTCCCTGAAGCGTCGCTGCAGGACTTGCAGGTCGAAGTCGACCAGGTTCCATCCCGTAATCAGGTCGGGATCCATTTCGAGCATGCGGGACGACAGGGCGCGCAGCATCGACGCCTCGTCGGGCCAGCAGACCAGGTGCGGGGGGTCCCCTGCGGCCGGCTCACCGACCATGTGTATTTCTTCGGAGTCGATGCCGCCGCCTGATTCCGACAGGACCAGGCCCACGGCATAGATGGTGGTCGCATCGGGATCCGTTTCGATATCCAGGGCCAGCACGCTGAAGACGGGTTCCCAGTACTCCGGTTTTAGTTCGGGGTTGGCATAGACCCGGTCGACCCGGTCGCCAGCGGTCCAGGCGCCGCTGATCCTCACCCCGCCCCGAAGTCCTCGTCCGATCAGGTATTGCCTGCCGAAGGGGATATCGCCTTCGTAGGTCCGGGTCTGCTGGGCCTCCAGGCTTTTGACCAGGTTGCGCTGGTCGCGCACGCGCTCAAACTCGATGCCCGCAACGGGCTCGCCGTCCATCGTGGTGTATTCCGCTGGCACCACCCGGGCAGAAACCCCTTCGGAACGGATCAGGGCGTCGGCCTCCGGTTGTTCCGAGACCCGGACGTAGAGCGTGGGCGAGACCCGGTCGTCCATGAACTGGAAGGTCTGGCCGTTCTTTAGTTTCCCGACCCCGCAGATCACGTCCCGGCCGTGCTCCGCCCGATGGAAGACGTGAAGCAGGTATCCCACGTCTTCCGCAGCGGTTTCCCTGGCGGGAGCGGATGCTGTCCTGCCGGGCGCGGATGCCGCACCGCCGGGCGCGGATGCCGCACCGCCGGGCGCGGATGCTGCCCCGCCGGCGTTGCTATGCGGTAGCGCGTTGGACATGGCTCAAATGGTCTCGGAGAAACCGGCCGGTGTAGGACGCGTCGACCCCCGCCACTTCCTCGGGCGTGCCGGTGGCAATGACTTCCCCGCCGCTGTGGCCGCCTTCGGGACCCAGGTCGATGATGTGGTCGGCCGTTTTGATCACGTCGAGATGGTGTTCGATCACCACGACGCTGTGACCGGCTTCGATCAGCCGGTTCAGGCTGGACAGCAGGTGGACGATGTCGGCCAGGTGCAGCCCGGTGGTGGGCTCGTCCAGGATGTACAGGATATGGCTGCCCCGGCGCAGCTTTCCCAGTTCGCTCGCCAGCTTGATGCGCTGGGCCTCGCCCCCGGAGAGGGTGGTGGCGGACTGGCCCAGTGTGAGGTAGCCCAGACCCAACTGGTCGAGTGTCCCGATCTTCTTTGCGATGGTGGGCCTTTCCTCGAAGAAGGTGACCCCCTCTTCGACGGACATGTTCAGCACGTCGGCGATGGTCTTCCCCCGATAGGTCACTTCCAGCGTCTCCGGGTTGTACCTGGCCCCCTTGCAGGCTTCGCACGGCACCTCCACGTCCGGCATGAAGTAGAGCTGGGTAGTGATCGTACCCTCCCCATTACATTCGGCACAGCGTCCCTCGGCCACGTTGAAGCTGAACCGACCTGGCCGGTAGCCACGCGATACCGCCTCGTCGGTCTTCGAGAAGAGCGTTCTGATCTGGTCGTAGAACCCGATGTAGGTGGCCGGGTTCGAACGGGCGTTCCGGCCGATGGGCGACTGGTCTATGTTGATGACGTGCTTGATGTGCTCGACGCCTTCGAGCCGGTCGTGGTCTCCCGCGAGCACCCGGCTGTCGTACAGCTGGTTGTACAGCTTTTTGTATAACACTTCGTTGATCAGTGTACTCTTCCCGGATCCGGATGCACCGGTCACGCAGACGAACTGTCCAAGGGGGATCTCGACGTCGATGTCGTTGAGGTTGTTCTCCCGCGCGCCCAGGATGCGCAGCGTCTTTCCGGTCGGGCCGCGCCGTACGTGCGGGGTCTCGATGGTCCGCGCACCCGATAGATACTGGCCGGTAGGCGACCCGGCACAGTGCAGGATATCGTCGAGATCGCCCTGCACCACGACCTCTCCACCGTGCACGCCCGGTCCCGGCCCCATTTCCACGATGTGGTCGGCCGCCCGGATGGTCTCCTCGTCGTGCTCCACCACGATGACCGTATTGCCGAGATCGCGCAGTTGCCTGAGCGTGCGGATCATCTTCACGTTGTCGCGGGGATGCAGCCCAATGCTCGGTTCGTCCAGCACGTACAGCATGCCCATGAGGCCCGATCCGATCTGCGTGGAGAGCCGGATGCGCTGCGCTTCGCCGCCCGAAAGGGTGCCGGCGCGGCGGTTGAAGTTGAGGTAGTCCAGGCCGATGCCCAACAGCAGGTCGAGCCGGCCGGTAATCTCCCGGATCACCTGCCGGCCGGCCAATTCCTGGCGTCCCGCGGGTTCGATGTCATCCAACTCGGCGCGAAGCTCGTCGAAGTTGATCTCCCCGAAATCGTGGACCGTGCGGCCGTTGATCCGGAACCTGTGCCGTGTCTCCTTGAGCCGGGATCCCTCGCAGTCGGGACACACCCGCTCCACCATGACCTTTTCGAGCCAGGCCTCCATACCTGAACTGGCCACCTGCTTCTGCCGGTACCGCTTGTAGTTCCGCTCGATCCCCTTGCCGATGCCGCCGAATCCCCATGGCTTACCGAGCAGCTTGTGATCGGGTTCCTTCGCGTCGGGCGGCGCCAGCAGGGGAAACTTGTCCGGCGTGCCGTCGAACAGCACGTCCTGGACAGGTGGTGGTAATGCACGGAAGGGTGTATCGAGGCTGAATCCCATGTACACCGATAGGCTGTACATGACCCGACCGGACCAGGTATCCGGGTTGTAGTTGAAGGCGTCCTTGACGAAGCAACCGTCCCGGATGCTCAGCGATTTGTCCGGCACCAGCAGATCCCGGTGCACGACCATGTACGTGCCCAGTCCGAGACAGGTCCGGCACGCGCTGGACGGATTGTTGAACTGGAAGTAGTCCGGCGCCAGGTCGCCCACCGCGAGATGGTGTTCCGGGCAGCCGAAGGACGCGTAGAATCGATCGGCGGCGGATTTGCTGCCGCAGGCCGCCACGTGGATCCTGAGGAACTGATCCCCGGCGATCAGGGCGTCCTGTATCCCCTTGACCAGCTGTTTCTCCACGCCGGGTTTCAGGACGAACCGGTCTACGATCACCTCCATGCGCAGGTCACCGGATTCGTCCACATCGACCTCGCCGCTGATGTCCACGGGCGTTTCGTTGATCACCATGCGGCGGTACCCCTTCTTTCGGATCTCCGTGAAGAGAAAGTCGAGGTCCTCGCCATAGATCCGGGAAACCGGCGCGCGCAGTTCCACTTCGGTGCCTTCGGGCAGTGACAGCAGCTCATCGAGAATCTGCACCGCGGTCTTGATTGGTAGATCGTGGCCGCAATAGGGACAGCGGGCGCTGCTGATCGTGGCGAACAGCAGGTTCAGGTAACTGCTGACATCGGTCATGGTGCCCACGGTGGAGCGTGGATTGCGCGCGACGGTCTTCTGCTCGATGGAGATGACGGGAGAAAGGCCGAAGAGATAGTCCACGTCCGGCTTGCCCACCTGCTGGATGAACCGGCGGGCGTAGGAGGAAAGCGACTCCATGTAGCGCCGCTGGCCTTCCGCGTAGATCGTATCGAAGGCCAGGGACGATTTCCCCGAGCCGGAAAGTCCGGTTACCACGATCAACCGGTTGCGCGGCAGTTCTACCGTAATGTCCCTGAGGTTATGCTCCCGGGCGCCCTGAACCAGGATCGTTGTGCGAGGACCGGCCCCGTCGCCGCTTGTGTTGGCTTGTGGACCGACTGTTGTTGGACCGGCCGATGCGGGATCGGCGGATGTACGGGGCCGGACCGGGATTTCGGACATGCCATGCTCCTGAATCACTGAGCGGATACTCCCACGGTAACCGAAAAATCGCCCACGGCAGTTGTGGAATCACCCGCGGTAGTAGTAGAATCCGAGTTCCTCGTACTCCACGTTGCTTTTCAATGTGAGCCGCAGCGGGCTGGATACCCGGGATATGATGTCCTTGTCCGCGAGCCATTCACACACGGTGGTAACGCCCCTTAGATTCATCTGGTTATCGAACCAGGTCTCGATTTCCGTGACCGACCTGGCCGATCCTTCTTCTGCGAGGTAGTCGAGAATGGGCTGGAACAGGTCCGGCAGGCGTTCCTCGAGATAGGAATCGATCAGTCCTAGCGCTTCACCCACCAGCGCCTCGGTCTTCGGCTGGTCGATCAGGTTCGTATACACCTTCCTGAAAAACTCCGGATTGAGTTCCAGCGCCTGCTGGATGACTTCGCGTCCGGCAAGCTGGCCGTGCATGAAAACCTCGATTTTTGCGAGACTGCTCACGCACCACATGATATAGAGAAACGCGTAGTGGAGATCGTGCCGGACGTGAAACCATTTCTCTGCCTTGTACAGCGTGGGTAACACGTGCGATGCCGCGTGCATGAGCTGGACCTGGCGGTCTTTCGCGTGCAACGCCTGAATGCCGTCGTACAGTTCCCGGATCGTCTCGTCGTGGGTGAAGAGCAGACGGCTGCGGGCGAGGGCCGAGTGCATGAACGAGCTCTGCAGTCCGCCTTCGATCATCTTCCTGAACGCGGAGCGAGGCTGCATGAACACGTGGATGTATACGTCGTTCTCCAGGAGCGCGGCGCCTTCGGACACCTCGTCGTCATCCCCGCCTTCCCGGCGAAACAGGTCCTTGTCGTCCCGGGTGACGACGATCAGATCGATATCGGATTTCTCCCATACCCGGTCGGCGGAGAGGCTGCCGAAGAGAATCGCCGCCAGCACGTGCCGGTCCTCCCGCGCCTTGCTTACGAAGGACGCGAGGGCCGACTCGAATTTACGCTCTATGGTCGAGTGCGTGGTTTCCATCGGGGGATCCCTGGAAAAGGCATCCAAAAGGATAAAGCGCATACCACAAACCGTCACCGATCCGTGGATGCGCCCGTTTCTATATAATACGCCATCGTGCTTTCGTCAACGCGCAATTACGGGTGGAAAGGCGATGAAACCCCTTGATTGGAACGCCCGGCGGCGGCTACTTTGCTACAAACCCAGCATCCCAGCCGCGCAGGAACCTCCAGGTCATTACGGCCAGACTCCATAATTCGAGGATGGTGCAATGACGCCATCACCAGCGTCTCCTTCATCTACTTCATCTCCAGCATCCACCGATTCGTCCCGGATCCAGGACCTGCTGGCCCACCGGGGCGGGCTCGCTTCAACCTTGAGACCCGATCCGACCCTCTTTGAGCGCGTCGGCGGCCGATCCGTGGTCGCGGGCATCATTGACGGCCTGTATGACCGTATCGAAAAGGACGCCGAGCTACGGCCCATGTTCACCCGTACGCTGGCGCCCGAACGCATGAAGCAGAAGGCGTTCATGGTGGAGTGGATGGGCGGCGAACCGGGCTACACGCGGCACCACGCCTACGGCGGTCTGAAAAACCGGCACGGTCACATTCACATCACCCGTGCATCCGCCGACCGGTGGCTCACGCACATGGCCGCTTCGCTGCGGGATCACATTGGTGACGAAACGCTCGTTGCCGAAGTACTGCACGTGCTCCGGCCCCTTGCCCACGGCCTCGTCAACGAGCGGGAACCCGCCCGGCACGGGTGGGAAATGAGATGTCACCGGGAGAAACGATGGCGAGTACCGGCGAGAATGGCGGCCAGGGGCCAGTTGGAAGGCCTTGAGCGATTCCTGGACGAGGACGCTTCAGTGCTGGACGACCCCCGTCACAGCGCAATCCTGCTTGGAGAGGCAGCGTTGCGGGGCCACACAAAGGTAGCGGCCGTGCTGCTCGACCGGGGGGTGGACGTGAACATACCGTTTGCCGATTCGAGCGACATCATGATGACCGCCCACTGTGCCGCGCTTAGCAAGAAGAAGGACGAAACGGCCGCGTTCCTGCTGGAGCGGGGTGCGGTGTATGATGTCTTCAGCGCCAGTTTTCTAGGTGACCTGGACCGGGTTGGCGAACTGCTGGATGCAGCGCCCGGACTGGTCAATGCCCACGACCCCGCCTGCGACCTGCTACCCGTTACCCCGCTGCATCACGCGGTGTACGGCGGACACATAGAAGTCGCGAGCATGCTGTTCGACCGCGGCGCCAGGGTCGGCGTAAACAGCACGGCCCTGGTCAGTTACGCCGCCGGCCGACGGCGGACCGAACTGCTTCGGCTGGTGCTGGAACATGGCGCGGACGCCACCCGGATCGGCTGCGGCAGATGGGTACTCGACGAAGAAGAGTCGGCCCTGCTTATCGCCAGCGGCGCCGACGTCAACTATCCCGAAGGTAATTGGATCTGGACGGCCTGTACGGGGAACAACAGCCAGCGGGACGATCCCTGGTACGTGCAGGCCCTGCTGGACAAAGGGGCCCGGATCGACACGGTATTGCGCGGGGCCGGCGCCCTGCACTTTGCCGCCAAGGCCGGGTTTACCGAAGCAATGGAGGTGCTGCTGGACAACGGCGCCCCGGTCGACGGGCGGAGCGAAAAGGGCGAGACCCCCCTGTTTTACGCGCTGAAGGCGGGTCCACGGGCGGACATGGTGAGATCGGTGGCACTGTTGTTGGCCCACGGCGCGGATCCGACCCTTGAAGATAGACTGGGCAAGTCGCCTCTTGGGATCGCCCGCCGGATGAAGCGCCCCGACAAGGAACGCATCGTCTCCATGTTCGAAGCCGCTAGTCCTTCCGTGCCGGCGTAATATCCTTCAGGTACGTTACCAGGGCCACGCGCTCCGGCGTCGTGCCGTGGATTTCAATCCCCACTTCCGCCCATACCAGTGGCGTCGTGCCGTGTTCATCGTCTGTGGCACCCGGATCGGCGCCGGCATCGACGAGCATCTTCGCGATCCCGGCATCTCCGCATAAATGCAGGGGCGTCTGCCCGGAGTCCGCCCGGGCGTTCGCATCCGCGCCGCAGTCAAGCAGAATCCTGACCGTTTCCGCCCGTACATGCTGCACCGCGGCGTGCAAGGGCGTCCCCACCACGGCATGAACCCCGATCTTCCCTTCGTACGCCGACGTGCCTGCATCGGCCCGGCAAAGCCGCCCGAGCTGGTCTGTCCTTCCCAGGGCGGCGAGCTGGCAGGGATCCGCCGGCGCGCCCCGGTCGATCAGGAATTCTGCCAACCTGCGACAACGTTCACCGCGGGCCAGCGCCGCACCCAGCGGCGTGTTGTCTTCGCTATCGGTCGTGTCCAGCCGCGCACCGTGGTCCAGCAGAACCTCGGCCGTCTCCGCAGACACCGCTACGTGAAGGGGTGGCTCTCCTCCCAATGCCGGACGGGATGCTGCGCCTGGATCTTCCGCCAGTATCGCCCGGATGGCGGCGACATCATCCAGCAGGCACGCGGCATGCAGATCCACGTTCGCGCCGAATGACCGCAACGTTTCGGCTGCATCCGTGTGTCCCCAGTGGGCCGCGAGGTGGAGTGCGGTCCAGCCTCCGTAGGTGTCCGTTCCGCCGTTCGGGTCCGCCCCGTTGCGCAACAGTATTTCGATGACCTTCGTGTCCCCGCGTTCCGCCGCCAGCTGGATGGGGGTGGGTCGGCCTCCCCAGCGCGGATGGTCCATGGCATCATTGACTATACCAGGTACCTGGGAAAGGGCTGCTTCGACCCCGGCCGGATCCATCTGCCAGATGGCGGTTCGCAGTCGTTTCATGGCCGCACCGAAGTGCGAGTCCGCTTGGGGGGAGGGTTCACGGGATTCGGACATCGGGCTATCCTCTCTTCCGTCCTGTTCGATGCATGGATGCATGGATGCGTGGGTGCCTAAGGGTTTTGATCGAGGATCCGGGATAACAACCGGTATCTGCGAGTGCCAAACGGGGGATTTCGCCGGATGGACTTCACGCGGCGCTCGCATTCCGGCAAGGCGTAGGAAACGGCGCGTCGGGCGTTTGGCGTGTCGACCTCAGACAAAGCAAGCAGGGTGTAGTAGAATGGGAACCGGCGCCACGTACCCGCCCCATCTTCATGGCTCGTCAATACGCCGATGCCTTCATCCAGGTGACGGGCGTAGTCGCCGAGGCCACCCATGGCCATGTGGCGCCAGAGAGAGACTGTGCAAGGTCCGCAGCAGAACGTTCCCCGCAGTCTACCCTTCGCGTGCGCCACCTCGAAACACTCGAGCAATTTGGACGTTGCCGCCTCGAGTTCGGGAAGCCGGTCGCGCCCGACACGGCGGTTCAGCAGGATGATCGCCCGGCAGGTTTCTTCGGCCTGGATATGCCGCAGCGACGCCGATTGAAGCCGTTCACCCGTAAAGGTATAGATTTTGGACCGGCTGTCCTGTTCCGTAAGGCCGAACGTCCCGGCATAGGCGGAATCCGAGCCGAAACGACCGGCCAGCCAGTCCAGGGTGCGTTCCGCTTCGATCCGGTCGAACGAATGGCCGAGGAAGTGCCGTTCGTTGATACGGTCCAGCGTTATGGAGAGACTGTGGGGATGGGGAATGCTTTCCATGGTATTCCTGGATGCACGCCAGGTGTCAGCGCAGTGGGCCGTTACACCCGAATTATATTGACACAACAGGCCTTACGCTAGTAAATCATCCTCGCTTCACGCGCATTTCCCGATCGATCGATGCATCATCAAGGTTAACCATGCAACACCGTATTGTTACGAAAGAAAAGGGACGATACAACGCGTTCCCCGTATTGAATCAACTACCGGACGGGCGGCTTTCGATCGGCTGTATTTCTTCGCCTTTCGGGGATCATTACGGTCTGGGCGACTGGCTGACGCTTGAGTCCCGAGACGATGGACGAACCTGGACACCGGCGGAAGATCCTATGCTGCCGCCCAACTGGCCGGGTACATCGCCGCGGGAACGGTACGACAGGCTCTCCGGCGTTCTACCCGACGGCACTTTAATGGCGGTGGGCTCGGTGGGACAGGAATTCTGGACACTGGGCCGCCGGGAGGAAGCCGAAGCCCGTGGCCTGGGTTTTGTAAAGGACGAGTCGTACACGTCCCTTTTTCCGGGAAAGTTGATCATAACTGGGCATCGACTGTCGGTGATTCGATCCCGGGATGAAGGACGTACGTGGGAGCGGCGTACCTGGACCGTACCGGGCTATGAAACCGCGGTGGGTTTTCCGCGCGGGATCATACTTGAAGACGGTACGTGGTTGTTTCCCATTTACACGATACGCGCCGGGGGCGAAAGCGATTGTCTCCTGTTCCGGTCCAGCGATGACGGGGAGACCTGGCATCTCCATGAGGCGGTGCCGCGTATCGGCAGCGAATGGGCCCTGGTGGAGACGGAGCCGAACCGCGTCCTGGGCCATATCCGCTCGACGTGTTACTGGGATCCGGCTGTCGTTGAGCGTACCTATCACAGGGACCGGTTTTACACCCTGGAAGTCTGGTCCGAAGACGGCGGCAGGACCTGGACCAGCCCGGTCGAAGCGTCCTTCGAGGGCTATCCGAACCACCTGCTCAAACTGCGTGACGGACGGATTCTGTGTACCTACGGCTACCGCCGCGCCCCGATGGGTATACGGGCCCTGATCAGCGAGGACGGCGGACGCACCTGGGACACGGACCACGAATACGTGCTTCGGGATGACGGCGGTGGTGTATCGAGTGCGTGGCCGGCGGAGAAGCGTCCCCGGATGGGTGGCGCGGATGTGGGCTATCCAATTTCGGCGGAGTTGGGTGATGGTACCATCCTGACCGTCTATTACATCACGACGGAAGATGATACCACCCATGTCGCCGCTACCCACTGGCATCCAGACCGGGACAGGCCGCCGGGCCCTCAAGTTGGGTGAGTAAAAGTCGTTCAGGAAACGGCGTCGGCTTGCCGCAGACGCTCAGGAAACGGCGCCGGCTTGCCGCAGTCGCTCCACGATGGCAGTGTGCCCATACCGTTCGGCCCAGGCGAGCGGCGTGGTCCAGGGTTCCCCGTCGGGCTGTGGATCGGCGCCGTGCTCGAGATAAAGGTCGACCAGCGCGGTGCGGCCCCAGCGGGCTGCCCAAGCCAGGGGCGTGGATTGAAGCAGCGTATCCCTGCCGTCGAGCGAAGCACCGTATTCGAGGAGCAGGCGGGCGAACTCGATCCGTTCGTCCTCTTTCAAATTCGGTTCGCCCCATACTTTACCCGTAGCCGCGATGTAGTGCGGGAGTGATGTGTCGCGCCGGCCCTTCACGTTCGGGTCCACCCCGTGATCGAGGAACATGCGGAGGATCTCGGGAAACACGGATCGATCGAAATCCCGGTACTTGCGATGAGGACCGCAGGGCCAGATGCCAATGGGCTGGATGAGGAGTCTGTACCACCGTGGATCGTCCAGGGCCCATTCCAGTCTGCGCAGGCACACGCCGACCACGCTGGGATCGCCCCCGCAGGCGGCGCCCCACAGGATCTGCTCGACCAGGTCGGGCTGCAGGTTCAGCGCCATGACGGCCGCAGAGGTATCGCATTCCAGGGCCGCGCCGTCCGGCGTCATCGATCCTCCGTACCGGTACAGCAGCCGCTTCATACGCTCGTCCCGGTTATTGTAGGCGCGGCTCATGGGATTGCCGGAGGCATACACGGCGGCGTTGGCGTCGGCGCCCCGCTCGAGCAGCAACCGCGCGATATCGTGCTGGCCGTCGCCGGCCGCGATCCACAGCGGTTCGCCCCAGTTGTACGTCTCTTCCTCCAGGGACTGGATGCGGTACCGCTGATTGGGATCCATGCCGAGATCGAGCAGCAGCTTCACCATTTCGTACCGATTGTGGCGGACCGCGTCCCCCAGCAAGTGGGTTTCGGTTTCAATATCCGGCTCGAACAGGCCGGGGTGACTCGCCGCGACTTCGCGTACAGCTTCCGCGTCCCCCAGCATCACGTTCGTGCGCAGGCTTCTCGGGGCACCCGCGCTCATAAGGATGCCGGCGGCCATGAAACACCCTTCCGACCGCCGCCGGTCCGTTGCGGCCGTTTGATCCACGGCCAGTTCGAGGGGAGTCCGGTCTTCGAGGTTGGTCTTACCTGTGTCGGCCTTGATCGCCAGGAGCGCTTGAACGAGTCCGGGATGACCATAGCTGGCCGCGTGGTGCAGGACCGTGTTTCCGTCTTCGTCGCAGGCCTCCGCGAGTTCGGGCGCGGCGTGGATTTCCCGCATCGCGCCGGCCACGTCGCCTTCCGCGACTTTCTCGGCGAGGAGCACCACTTCCGGCGCGACGGTCAGATTGGGGCAGAGATTCGCTTCCCGCCGCCGCTCCATTTCCTCGTTGATCGTCTCTACAACGTCTTCAAATCCGCGGTCGCGGGCCATGACCAGAGGCGTGGAGGCATCCCGATGGGGATAGACGCCCTGGTTCGGGTCGGCCCCCGCGGCCATTAGCGCGGAAACGGCTTCGATCCGGCGGTTCATCACCGCGTGGTGCAGGGCGCGGTGCTCGTCGTAGGATGCCGTGTCCACCTCCACCAGGTGGGGTGCAACGGCCAGAATAGAGTTGATGCGCTTCAAATCTCCATCGGCCGACGCTTCGCAAAGCTCGGCCACGGTGAAGGCGCCGGATTCCGTCACGTTCGTCATGGTTTTTTCTCCTCGGAGTCGTCGTTGCCCGCGACCAGGTGGCCGTATCGATCGACATAGACCTTCATGAGATCGTCGTACCGGTCTTCCACGGTGGTCCCGGCCAGGTACGGACCCAGGTGGTCGATGAAAGCGTGCCAGCCCGCCGCGAATCCCATCAGGATGTCCGGAGTGACGTGTGAATTCGTGAAGTGCAGACGCGTGCCGCCCTCACAGGGTTCGAGTACCCACCGGACCACGGAAATGCCCCAGGTATAGGCAAAAACCCGTTCTGGAACCCATTCGCAGACCGTGCCTTCCAGGTTTCCTTCCGACTTGAAGTCCACGAAGATCCTGCCGCCCAGGCGGCGGTCCAGCGTGGCTTCGTACTTCATCCAGGCCGAGATCCCTTCCGCCGTCGTAACGGCCGCCCAGACCTGGTCGATCGGAAAAGGGTACTCCCGTTCGATGTCGATACAGAATTCCGACGTTATCCTGGCCAGAGGTTCTGCCATATTGATCACTGCGCTATAGTGTTAGTGTCAATTAGAACGGTCGGCGTTACAAATAAAGAGATCCGGTCGAGAACTCGAACACTGTCTTCAGGGAATTGCGGTTTGATGCGAACCAGCAACTGCAAGAGCCACCAATCCGAGGTGCTTCATCCGACTCACCTCACTGCCGGGGCATTTCGAGGTTTGTATTGACAGTGCAACCCGTCGGCACTAACCATGTTTTGTCGATATAATGGGAGCGGTTTATGCGCTTTGACAAGGAAAAACAGTGGATCGGCGCAGTGTACGCCGAAGACCTCGTCCTCATGGCCGAGATGCTGGCTGAAGATCCGTCTCTGGCCAATTACTGCCACGAAGCCTTCGACGATCCTTACCGGGAGGGCCGTTTCCCTGTATATACCCTTTCCCTCGCCGTCAGCGGTCCTCCGCAACAGCAGATCGACTGGCGACAGGTGGAACGCAGGACTAACTTCGACATGGTGAAGCTGCTCGTCGAAGCGGGCGCCGACCCCAATATCGAAAACGTGCACGGCCGGCCCCTCTGCCTATGCCGTGAAGAACGCATGGCGCGGTACCTGATCGACCATGGCGGTGACATCAACCGGTGGCACGACAACGGGGGCGCGCCGGTGTATTTCGCGGTCTGGCAGATCGATCCGGACCGTTTGAAGATGCAGATCCGGCTGGGCGCCGATCCCGGTCAGATCAATCCCCACAACGGATCATCCGCCTTACATTCCGCCGCGGAGGTCAGACCCGGCGACGAACAGGTTGCCGATCACCTCGAGACCATACACATTTTAAAAGAAGCCGGTCTGGATCCGAACCACCGTGCGGGCGTCGGCGTCCAGTCGGACTGGGGACCCGTCTACCAGGGCGATGCGCCGCTGCACATGGCCGCCCAGTTGAACAGACCCGAAGTGATCGAGGCGCTGATCGCCGCCGGCTGCAGCCGGTCCCAGGCCAACGTCGCCGATGAAACTCCGCGCGAAGTTGCCCTGCGGGTCGGGCGAGGCGAGGACATCGTCCGTCTGCTCTAGGCAGGCGTGGGGATGCGATCGTCCGAAACCATGAGAACGGTGGATCAGGCCATGGCCTACGATTTTTCCGGCAAAACCGCCCTGGTGACCGGTGCTTGCAAGGGAATCGGGCGATTCACGACTATTTCGATGCTGGAGGCCGGCGCTTCGGTGACTGCGGTCGACCTGACTCCCTGCCCACGCAGCCTGGAGCTTTTCCGGACACGCAGCGAGAAGGTGCACTTCATTCGCACCGACGTAACCGATGCCGCCCAGGTTCGGACAGCGGTACGGCAGACCAGAAAACGCTTCGGAAGCCTGGATTTCGCCGTAAACAACGCGGGCGCACTCAGCCGATGTGCACCTTTTCGCCGGTCTTCGCACTGTCGTACATCGCGTCAAGTAGCTTCATGTACCGGTAGGCGTCATCCGCATTCACATCGGGCTCCACACGGCCGGCGACCGCCCGGGCGAAGTGTTCGACCTCATGGAAGAAGGGCAGGCCGTCTTCAGGCGGATCGGAATGGGGCACATCGGATTCGTCGTCGATCTCCCGGGAGGTGAAAACGCCGTCTTCCATGTGCCACAACTGACCGTGGGAATAGGCACCCTCGCTCCCGTGTACCTCCACCACGGTGGGTGTATCGCAGTGTACCCAGCGGGAGCAGTCAATCTGGATGGTCTTGCCTCCCTCGAAACCAGCAATCCCCGATAAATAGTCTTCGGCCGGCCCTTCCGGACCGTCGTACAATGCCTCGACGACGTGCTTGGCGGCAAAGGCCCACCGGGGATCCGGACAACCCATCCACCACCAGGCCAGGTCCAGCTCGTGAGAGGCGTGCTGGCCGAGGGCACCTCCCTTCTGGCCGAACACGTGGGTCCAGGCTTCGGGACTGTCCAATGGCGCTCTGTGGTTGTATTTCAGAAATATGCGAGCGTGGTACGGTTCGCCGATGCGCCCCCGGCTTAACGCGACGCGCGTCCTGCGGTTCACCGGATCGTGACGCATGAAGAAGCAGAACTGCATCGTTACACCGGCGCGCTCGGCCGCTTCCTTGAACGTCAGGATATGATCGGCGCGGGTGGCGTGCGGTTTCTGTACCAGCACGTGCTTGCCCGCTGCGATCGCATCGAGGACCATGGGGTAGCGGGCGGGTGGATTCACCGCCAGGAGGACGGCTTCCACGTCCGTGTCGGCCAGGAGGTCCTGGTAGGGTCCGTACAGACGGGGGATGTCCTCCTCACGGCCCACCCGGCTCCGTCGTTCCTCGAGCAGGTCGCTGATCGCCACGACGTCGAGCAGCGTGCTGGCACAGGCCGAACGAATGGCAGCATGACCGGCCCCTCCGCAGCCCACTACGCCGAACCGAATCGCGTTTACTTCCTGTGCCATCGTTTGATTATTGGTCATTGCTTGTTCCCCTGTCAGGGACGGCGGGATCCATGGCGAGCGCGATATCTAGGGTGAAAGCCGTTCGTTCACCCAAAGGCCGTCTTCCCCGCGCCGGTAACGTATACGATCGTGCAGGCGTAGTTCCCGTCCCTGCCAGAATTCGAACTCATCGGGCGAAACGCGGTATCCGCCCCAGTTGTCGGGAAAGGGTACGTCACCTGAGGGGTATTCCGCCCTCAGTGCCTCGAAGCGGTCTTCCAGCACCTTCCGATCGGCTATGACCTCGCTCTGGCTCGAAGCCAGGGCCGCCAGGCGACTTTCCAGGGGTCTGGATTGGAAGTAACGGGCGGATTCTTCCACGGATACCCGGTGAACCGCGCCCGCGATCCGGACCTGGCGACCGAGCTCGCGCCAGTAGAACACCAGCGCGGCCCTGGGATTCTCATCCAGGTCCCGGCTCTTCGTGCTACGGTAGTCCGTGTAGAATACGAACCCCCGCTCGTCGACCCCCCGCAGCACGACGATCCTGGCCGATGGCACGCCGGCCTGCGAAGCCGTGGCGACCGTCATCACGTCCGCCAGCTCGATCCCCGCGTCGACCGCGTTTCCGAACCAGGTGTCGAACTGCCTGAACGGGTCTGCGTTCAGATCCTGTTCTTCCAGACTGCCGAATACGTATTCCCTGCGGAGTGCGTCCGGGTCCATGAGGGTGCTGTCCGCCTACCGCCACACGGCGAGAATCGCGCCCATCAGCACACTGTAGAGCACGCGGTATCCGGACTGGATCAACCACAGTTTCAGCCCCGTGTCGCCGAAGGCGCTGTCCGAAGCCATCGCCGTGGCGATGAAGCCGATGCCCACGAGTAGCCCGATTGTTATACCTCCACCCAATGTCGATACGTCCAGGGCGCTGATGAACATCGCGAGTACGACCGCTGTAATCAGTGCGGTGAAGAAACTGATGACGAATGGGGTGGGGGACGGCTGAATCTGGTCCGCCGTCTTGCCCAGCGCGGCCAGCCACGCCTCGCCGAAAATCGGGCCGTACCAGATCGCGCCGAGTGCGAATCCAGCTACCGTTGCCACGAGAATGGCCAGCCAGTTCAGTCCGGTTAACTCAAGCATGACGCCTCCTTGGATCAGCAGGGATTGACAAGTGTGGAAGGGTTTATTCCGGTACGACCGTACCTTCCGATGGTTCTCTTCCGTTCCTGCCAGGTGGTTCCGTGGTGGTTTCGCTATCCGGAGAATCCATCACCGGACGGACCACATATCGCAGGATGGTGACATATTCCTCGGGGTTTCCCCTGAAAATCATGCCGGGTCCTTTCAGGTACTCTTCCTCGTGGGGTCCGGCGAATGTATATCCTCTCTCTGCCGCGAAATTCCGCAGTCGTTCAATGGAGGGGGTTTCTTCTTCATAGGGACCGATGTAGAGCAGTTCCACGACTTCACCATAATCCCAGGTCGTAAGAGAAACCGACATGCCGGGTATGTGGACGTATTCCGGCAGTTCCGCCACCGAATCGGGAACGGGTATGCCATAGATGCCTACCCACTCTTCCCTGGGGCGATCGGGCAAGACCGGCCATCGGGCCCTGGGTGCGGGCAGGGGCCAGTAATCCACGCCATCGACACTGTAGTACAGATCGTACAGCATTTCGTAAGCTTCGGATGCCACGCGGTCCGGGTCGCCCCTGACTTCGACCACGATCATCCGCTGGGGCTGCATGGACGAAATCGCGGGTTCGACGAGATGACCATAAGAGGAAAGGTCGGGGCCCTTCCACAGGTAATAGCCCATCACGGAAACGCCAGCCACGACTGCGACGACAAAGACCAGCAACAGTTTTTTTATCATAATCCTCCCATCCCAGTATTTCGCAGGTCCGAACGCGGATCAGGCCTTCATCGCGGATCAGGTCCGAACGCGGATCAGGCCTTCATCGCGGATGCGCCGTGCCGTATGGCGCTGCGGCCGTAACGGTCCCTGATGGTGTCGAGCGCGCGCACGAGGCGATCCGACTGCCCGTCGCCTTCCGTGAAGAGATCGGTTTGAACGGGCTCCTCCGGCCTTACCAGGTTGCCGACGGCCACACCGAGCAACCGAATGCCTGTCTTGCCGTCCCATACGCCGTCGAACAGGTCCACGGCCGCCTTGCCGATGACGAAATCGTTGTCTGTTGGCGCGACGGCCGCCTGTCGCGTGAGGGTCTTGAAATCCCCGAACCGGACCTTGATCCGGACCGTCCTGCCCAGCCGTCCCGCTTTCCGCAGCCGGCGTCCCACCTTGTCGCTCTGGTCCACCAGCACGCCGTGGCATTCCTGCCGGTCGACCAAGTCCGTGCCGAAGGTGTTTTCGTGACCCACCGACTTCGCGGGATGCCCGGTCACCACGGGCCGGTCGTCCTGCCCCCGGGAGATCCTCGCGAAATGAGCGCCAGCGGCGTTACCGAGCAACCGTTGCAGCTCCTCCGATGATCGCCGCTGCACATCCCCGATCGTCCGGAGTCCGTGACGGACCATGCGTTCCTGCATGTCCCTGCCCGCGCCCCAGAGGCAGGAAATGGGCAGCGGCGCCAGGAAATCCAGTACGCGGTCCGTGGGAACGATCACCAGGCCATCGGGTTTGTCCAGGTCGGAGGCCACTTTGGCCACGAATTTGCACGGCGACACGCCGACGGATATGGTGAGACGCGTTTCCTTCAGCACGTCCGCCTTGATCGACCGGGCGATTGCTTCGCCGTCGCCGAACAGTTGGGACGAACCGGTGACGTCCAGGAACGCCTCGTCGAGTGACAGTGGTTCGACGAGGGGCGTATACCGGTGGAAGACCTCCTGTACCTGTCGTGAGACCGCTCCGTAGGCCTCAGATCTGACGGGTAGAAAGATCCCCTTTGGACACAGCTTCCTGGCCGTCGTGCCCGGCATGGCGGAATGGACGCCGTATTTTCGCGCCTCATAGGAACAGGTCGACACGACGGACCGCGGTCCATCGCCGCCGACGATGACCGGTTTGCCCTGCAGTTCGGGCCGGTCCCGCTGCTCAACGGCCGCGAAAAAGGCATCCATATCCGCGTGCAGGATGGTACGTGGGCGATTCACGGCAGATGCAAAAACACGGTGGATGTGAATGCATTGACTGGTTACTATACATCTAATTAAATGTTTTGTACGGCGAGCGTACAAGGGCTTTGTTGACCGGCAGGTTCACGGGTCTAATCCCCGGACTGCCGACGGAAGTGAGGCAATCGTGTCTGACAAGGCAGACTGGAACGAGACTTTGATCGATGCCGTGGAGAACGGCGACCTGGCGAAGGTGTACAGGGCGGTCGAGCGGGGTGCCGATCCGGCCTGTATTACCCCGGTGCACATACCACCTCAGCAGGAAACCGATGAACATCACGAGATCATGAGATACCTGTTCTCCGCCGGCACCGATGTGAATTTCGCCGGTTTCGACGAAGGCATCCTCATGACGTTTTCCGCGTACCGGGGCCAACTGCGGTACCTGCGCCTCTACCTGGAAGCAGGCGCCGACATCAATCTCGCCCAGCCCATGAACGGCGTCACGGGACTGCACGTGGCGGTCCAGCACAACCTGCCGGATGTCGTGCGTTTCTTCCTCGAGAACGGCGCCAACGTCGACCAGTCCTGCCACGATGACGCGCCGACGCCAGACCCCGGACACGTATACGGTGAGACGGCCCTGCATTTCGCCGCTGCGGGGGCCGACCGGGAAGTCATCGAAATACTTCTGACCCACGGCGCAGACCGGTCGGCGAAGTCCTCCCGGGGAGAAACTCCGCTGGACTACGCGGTCCGTAACGGCCGTATGCCGAACGTGCTGCAACTGCTCAAGTAAGCCTCCAGTACGTGACGACTTCGATGAAAGGCAATTCAGTGCGAATCCGGCAGCAGCCGGCGCGGCATGCGGAAGTCCAGGAGCGCCTCTTGAAACTCGGGCGTAGGTACCGGGTCGGTTGCACACCTGAACGTCCAGCCGTCGGCGTCTTCTGACGGGTTACCATAAAGCCGCGAAAGCACCCCCGCCATACTCTCCGAACTGTCGATGGAAGACCGGACGGGAAATTCCGCGCCTGCTTGGCCTGTGCGGCCTCTGCGGTTTGTGCTGCCTACGCGATCTGCGCGGCCTGCGCGGCCTGCGCGACCTGTGCGCGTCCCCGCCTTGCCCGCAAGCGTTCCCGTTTTCCGCGACAGTTCGGACAGTTTACCCGAATAGCGTGTCAGCGAAACCCGGTATTCCGTCCCAATGCAATCGACGCAGACCAGGTGACCCCGGTCCACGCATTCCTTGCGAATGGTTTCCCACGGGATGTTTACCCGCGGATTCGAGACCCGATAGCGCAGGTCAGGTGTCCACTCCAGTGCACAGGCCAGGACGGGCAGCCGGTCCTCCACGTCGCAGAATGCCCTGGCGAATGCGAAATCCGTGTGATAATCCGGCAGAAAAGCCCTGGTGTCGCCGTGGTGAACCAGGAACATCAGGGCCCCCCGCTTACCCTCCGCCTTCATCTGCGCCAGTGCCAGCAGATGCCTGCGCCCCCGGTCCGTGACCGCGTCGGGGAACATGGCGACACCGTTCGCGGACAGAGTACAGGATTTGACTTCCAGGTACAGGTCCGCCGCGCTGTCCCGCAGGAGGAGGTCGAACCGGTGGGAGCCAACGGTCACCTCCGTTCCCGCGACCGCGAATTCCCTTAGTCCGGGGATCGCCCTGCCTTCGACCAGTCGGCGCGCCGCGAGGTTGTTCAGATGGGTGTGGAGAAACACGATGCGCTGACGGTAGTGCACGGCCATCACCGTATACCGTGTCTTCCGGTCTGCTTGCCGGCCGTGATCGGCCAGGATCAGGCGTACCCCCGGCAGAAGCAGTTCTCTCATCCTGCCGGGATTCGGCATGAAGACGTACTCCTCCATGCCGTCGATCAGGCACGTAACGCTGAATCGGTTGGGCCGGGACAGATACGTCCCTTCGATGAGGGAGAGGGAAGTAACAGACGGGTAGTACGAAGGTTCAGATGGCATGACGATCCTGCGCGCTCAGTCGCATAACAGTTCCCGCAGCCGCCGGATCACCCGGTCCACCTCGCCCGGTTGCAGCGTACCGAGTTTCACCCGGAAGCGACCGTTTCTGCACCAGGTCACGATAGAGGGATCGCCGTCGAGCAGCAGCCGTTCGAACTCCTGGTCCGACCAGCCTGGCCGCTCGAGGTCGATGTCAATCGATACCACGTCTCCGCTGCGCTTGACCGACTTCACCAGGGGTGAGCGGGACAACCCCTGGCGGATATCCAGCCCCATCCGGTTGACTTCCCCGCTGACTGCGTCCTCGTCCCTTTCCATGATGAACTTCACCGCCGCGTAGATGCCGGCCAGCTCTTCTTTTCCGACCTTCATGGTACGGCCGATGGCCCGGTTGGGATTTCCGTGGGCGGCGCATGCTTCCACGAGGGACTTCTTTCCGAAGACGAGCCCGGTGGTCTGGGGGCCGCGGATCGCCTTACCCCCACTGGCGATGATGGCATCGACGCCCAGTTCGCGGGTGAAGTACCGGAAATTGGCCTTGGGCGGTATGCTGAAGGCGGCATCCACGAGGACCGGTACGCCGCGGGCATGGGCGATGCGGACGATCCGGTCGATGGGCAGCATGCGGCCCCACGGCGACAGGGTCAACACCGCGGCCGTGCGCTCGTTGATGCAGGCGGCGAGCTGTGCTTCCGTGGCGCCGTGCTCGTCGCCCATTTCCACGATCGTCGCACCGGGGACCTGGATGGCGATGTCCTCGTAAAACCGCGCGCACCGGTGCACGATGACTTCGTTCTTCATGCCCGTCGAATCGGGCAGTTGTTCGATCCTTTCCGGATCCGTGCCGGCCATGCAGGCCGCGACCGCCAACGCGATTCCGCCCGCGGCGCCGCAGCTCACGTACGCGGCTTCGTTACCGGTCAATTCCGCGATGGCCTCGCCGACCCGGGTCTGCATCTCGAACAGGTTGACGTACTGGCGGGACGCCTCGACCATGGCTTCCACCGCGCAGGGCCACATGATCGACCCGCCGTACCGCGTGTAATGATCCGCGGCATTGATGAACGGACGGATGCCCAGTTCCTCGTAAACGCCCATGATTGCTCCCTTGCAAGCTTCATCTGCGTGATGTTGATGGTACGCTGCGGTCCGACTGGATTCGGACGACGCATTCCAACGTACTACCGGCACGAAAGCCGGACAAGTCCATAAACCGACGTTGATTTGCTTTGCCAGCGTGCCGGTTGGAAGGTAGGTTTCATAGAAACCGACCACACTCCCCACCAAACAATGAGGGAACGCCATGGGTAGAACGATCAGAATCGTCCTGGCGGTGGTGCTGGGCATGGCGGCCGGCAGCGCGGTCAACATGGGCCTGGTTTTGTTGGGCCCCATGGTCATACCGCCGCCGCCCGGCGTCGACGTAACGGATATGGAATCCCTGTCGTCGTCCATGCACCTGTTCCAGTTCAGGCATTTCGTCTTTCCCTTTCTGGCCCATGCGGCCGGCACCCTGGCGGCCGCGTACCTGGCCGTGAAGATTGCATCGGGGTACAGGTTGAAGCTATCCATGCTCATCGGATCGCTGTTCCTCCTCGGCGGCATCGCCAACGCCATGATGCTGCCCGCGCCGGGCTGGTTTATTGCGGCGGACCTGATCGGCGCTTATCTGCCCATGGCATGGATCGGCGGGCAGTTGGCGGCCAGGGATTGAGACGCCAGGGATTGAGACGCCAGGGATTGAGACGCCAGGGTATGACGCACGTAGTGCCCGGAGGGACGAACCGGCATGGAATCCGGATCTGACGAAGCCTTCCTTGCGATGTTCGAACGCGGGGATCTGGTAGCCGCACGGGCCTTTATCGATAGCCGGCCACGGCTTGCCGGCTACGACGGGATCGCGGCTCACCCACTCCTGCGGGAGTTTGTCCGCCGGAACTGCGGCCACTGCTATAAATCGACCCATAGGGAGATCGCGGACCTGCTGATTCCCGAACGGGTGCGCGCCTTCAGGGATGCCGTGATGGCGGACCGGATCGAAGCGGTCCGGTCCGGGCTGGCGGAAGATCCCAGGCTCGTACATGCCGAATTCACCGGAGGCCGGGGTATCGCCCTGGCGATACATCACTGGCGGTCCGTCCCCGTCGGCAGGCTGCTGCTGGACGGCGGGGCCGACGTGAACGCCCTGACTACCGTGGGGTGCGCCGGCGAAACCCCGCTCATGATGCAATTACGATTCGGCACCCTGGAAGGCGCGCGATTCCTGCTGGATAACGGCGCGGAACCGAACCGGGGCGGACTCAAGCATACACCGAGCGCATCGATGGCTGAGAGCCTCGAACTGCTGGTCCGGCACGGCTGGGACATCAACGAGCGGGTGGACGGTCGCACCCTCCTGCACCACGACGTCAATCACGGACACGGCAAGCGGGTCCGTTTGCTCCTGAATTTCGGGGCCGATCCCAACCTTCGGGATGGTGAATGCCGTACCGCGCTGCACCTGATCTGCGCGAGAGGGACGGGAGCAGAAACGATCCGCGCGTTGGTCGAAGCCGGCGCCGACCCGGACGCGCGGGACCATGGGGGCAGAACGCCCCTGGACTGTGCCGCTTCCGCGCGGGGCCGGACGGCGTTCCACGCGCTCGTTGAACTTGGCGGCAACACCGGTTGAGAACGAGAATCGGCCATACGGCGTCGAGCGGGCAACGGATCGGCGTCGATCAGCCAATGGATCGGAGCAACGCACTGGAAATCAAGGGAAAGTACCCCGACCGCGCCGCGCGCATGGCGTTTCCCGGGAAGTTCTGTGGACGGGTGCACCAGGACGCCTGCCGAACCGGATTCATGATTTGTCCAGGCCTGGGGCCCGATTACGGCCGTCCGTACTACGACGACCGCTGGGGCGACGAGACCGACTGGATCGACGGCGAATCCGCCTGGTTCCTGTTCAAGGCCGGCGCTGCCGGCGATCTGGTGGCCATTGAGGCGCTCCTCGACGAAGATCCGCGCCTGGTGAACGCTCTGCACTGGTACGCCCAACCGGTACACATGGCCGCGCGCCACGGCCATGTCGATGCCGTGCAGCTGCTGCTCGACCGAGGTGCCGATCCCGGACTCAACATTTTCGGTCCGACCTGGGCGAGTCTCCTCGAAGGCGCCAGGGAACGCGGCTTCGTTGACGTGACAGAAGTCCTTGAAAACGCGATGAACGCCCGTTTTGGCTACGATCCTGCGTTCGGGGAGATCGCCGCGCTGGTGAAAAGCGACGGCAGTGCCGATCGCGTTGAGACGATCCTGAGAGAACAGCCCGACCTTGTTGATCGGTCCGACGAAGATGGCAACAACGGCGTTCACCTGGGCGTACTGAACGGCCGGAAAGACCTGATCGAACTGTTTCTGGACCACGGCCTGCCCATCGATGATCGGCGTGCGGACGGCAAGACCCCGCTGACGCTGTCGTTCGATGTCGGATTCGGACTCGATCCGCCCGATCCGAAACTAGGCCTTACGGAACTCCTGTTGGAGAACGGGGCGCATTACGCCATCACCGCGGCCTGCCACCTGGGCGACTACGAATGGACAGTGTCGATCCTCGAAGCGCATCCCGCCGATAAGCACCGCGATGCCGCGCTGATGTCCCCCCTGTCCTATGCGGTGCGCGCAGGGCACCAACGCATCGTTCAGCTGCTGCTCGAAGCGGGTACCGACGAACACCTTGTAGACGAAGCGCTTTTCGTGGCGGTGTGGCACAAGCAGACGGATTTGGTCCACCTTTTACTCGAAAGTGGCGCCAATCCCAATGTGGAACTGGACTCCTGCGGATGCGCCGCGGGCACGAACGATCAAGTCATAAGGGACCTGCTTATACGCCACGGCGCGGTTTACCCGCCGTCCTGGAGCCTGAATGAAGACAGGCTGTGCGACATGGTGAACGGCAAGCACTGCAGGGTACGAGACCCCTACCTGTTCGCGCAGGTGCTGGAATCAGAAAATGAAACGCTGATAGATTCCGTGCTAGCCGATGATCCCGAAGCGCCCGGACGCCTGGATGATCTTCAATACCTGCCGGCCTGGGGCGACAGCGCCGCGATCACCGGCAAACTGGTCGCGGCGGGCCTGGATCCGAACCGCCGCACCTTCGACGGTCAGACCTACTTACACGTCTGCGCCCGGCATGGCTGGGCATCCACCGCCCGATCCTTGATCGAACGGGGCGCGTCGGTGAACGTACTCGATGAGAAAGATGGCCGCACGCCCCTGGCCGTCGCGGTCGCGCACGGCCAGACCGGCATGGTCCGCCTGTTTCTGGAAAACGGCGCCGACCCCGGCCTGGCCGACTGGCCCTGGACCCGACCACTGGCGATTGCCGCAGAGAAGGGAGAGGAGGAGATCATTAAACTGATCCGGGAGTACGGGCACTGAGGATGTTGAGCGGATGCATAACGGCCGGGTCATCATTCCGTGGAAAGAAACTCGTCCCAGCCGGCTCTGACCGTATCTTCCACGACCTCAGGATAGCCGAAGGCATACTGCTCCGCCAGCGCACGTCCGACGCGGGCGACCTCATCCCGATGCCGTTCGATCAGCGCCCTCAGTTCGCCGCGAGTTCGTACCGGTGCTCCGAGGACTTCCAGCGCGTTGCTCCCGGTTTCCACGATCGACCGAATCTGGGGCGTCAGCGTATGGATAGTCGGTGTCACCGCGCCCAAATCTCGTCCGGAAGCGTGTATCGCCCAGAGCCGGATCAAGATGGCGCGCTCGATCTGCAGTCCCACGACGACCATGGGATCGAGACCGCGGTACAGCACCTTGTGGTGTTTGTTGGAGTTAATCCAGAAGTCGACAATCACCTGTCGTACGGAATCGGGGTCTGGATCCGAACGAATCGGTTCGGACGATACAGCTGCCGATACAGCGGCCGGTTCCGTGAAACTGTCGGCCAGCGCGGGGTCCCGGCAACCAAGCAGGTGGCTGGTGCCATGCAGGGCAAGCCGATCGACCCGTTGGATGCCGAGGTCGTACATCTCGCCGGTTTCGAGCAGAACGTGATGCAGGATCGCTTCTTCTTGCGAAAACAGCTGTTGGTGCGCGATACACAGGCCCTTGAATAGCGCCGCAAAATCGGGGGTTTCCCATTTCCGGAACCGCGCGGCGGGAACTGCCAGCCGAAGGTCCACGTCGCTGTACCGGTCCGCGGTCCCCTGTCCGAAGCTGCCTTCAATCCAGAGGGCCCCCACATCTTCGTTGGACCAAATCGCGGGCGCGACCTGCTTCAGCGTTTCTATCTGGGGCAGATCAGGCAGAAACGAGAAATCCAGATCCATGACGACCTCGGTCTATGGCGGTGACTTCGTAATTCGTCTGTGCAATGTAACATCATGCTAATGTCCAAAAAATGAATAAACAGCCGTCTCGATAGTAGTCCCTATGTAGTATGAATGGAAGCACGACTGTATAGCTGGTGAGCAATCATGACCGGTACCGCCATAATACAACTGCCTGACCACCCCGACCTGGAACGCCTTGAAGCGGAGGCTGAAGACCTTCTCGAGGAAGGTTCCTGCCAATCGCTCCCCGATGCACGGCTGCGGGTCGCCGCGCGGTACGGGTTTCCCGATTGGCCGAAACTGGCGGCCTATGTCGGGTCGATCGGCGTCATGGGGGAACTCGAATTGGCGATTCAGGCGGACGATACCGATCGGGTGAGTCGGTTGCTGCGGGCCGATCCCTACCTGATACACCGGGAAGGGCACTGGGTTAAGCGGCGGCGGCACAACGGTTACCGGCCCCTGGCCTATGCCGCCTTTTTCGGCAAAACCGGAGTCATGAAGACCTTTATAGATGCCGGTGTGGACATACACGAAGGGGAGGAAATGGCCTTGCGGGCGGCGGCGTGTTTCGATCGGAACATCCCCGCCGTCGACATGCTACTCGGCCGCGGCGCGGACCCCGACGCGTCGACGACCTCTCCCTCCGGTGTACCGTACCGGGTGATCGACTATCCCTGCATGACGTTGGCGCCGGCGATGCTCGACCGCCTGGTTTCGGCGGGAGGTACGCTCTTGCCGGACAACGCCGGGATGATCCTGGCGACGAATGAACGCCGGCCCGTAGACAAGGCCGCATGCCTGTGCGTCCTGCAACAGGCTGGGGTATCGCTACCGGATACGCCGCCCATGGCGCTGCATCTCAGGGACGGGAACCGTCTCACGCGGCACGTGAGTGGCGATCCTCACATGCTCGATAGGCTGTTCAGTGCGGAGGAGATCTTCCCGCCGGACTACGGGATCAAGCATCCCTCGCCGTACGCCTGCGCGACCCCCCTTGCCGGTGGCGTAACACTGCTCCACATGGCGGTCGAGTTCTGCGACGTGGAAATGGCCGTGTGGCTGCTCGAACGCGGAGCTGATGTCAATGCGCCTGCCGGTACCGACCACGAGGGGTACGGGGGCTGGACGCCACTATTCCATGCCATGGCCTCTCTGCACGTACCACGTAATTTCACGGACATGGCGGACCTGCTCCTGGAACACGGCGCCGACCCATTGCTGCGCGCGTCCCTTCGCAAACCGACGCCGGAGGGCGGGGAATACACGTGGAGGGATGTGACGGCGGCCGAGTACGCCCGGAGATTCGTCTATCCTGATCTCGTCAACCAGGACGCGCTTCGACGTGTCACGGCCGCGTGCGGCTGAACCGTACCCGCAGGCCGCGGGCAGCTGAACCGTACCCGCAGGCCGCGGGCGGTTGAATCGAACACGGGAACATGCAGGATGCCGCATTTGGATCCACTTCCTCCCAGACCATGGCCGTACCCGGTCGCCCTGAACGATATCGCCGCGGAAGCCCGCGAGCTGTTCGAGGCGCAACGGACCGATGCCGAAGCAGCGACGGTTCGGACGGCCCGGAACCATCCCCCACTGGATCCGTCCACCCTCACTCCGCTTGACGCTCGCGACGCCGTGGCCCGAAGCTACGGTTTTCCGGACTGGACCCACATCGAACAGTACTTCCACACCGTCGAAAGCCGTTCGCACAGCCCCAACCTGGAACCCATGCCGTCGAAGCCGAATGAAGGCGCCGGATACGCCGACGATTTCCTCCGCCTCGCCTGTCTGACGCAGGGCGCGCAGGATCACCCGTCGAGGTGGGCAAGGGCCAGGAGCATGCTGGAAGCCCATCCGGAGCTTTCCCGGATGAGTATTTACACCGCCTCTGCAGCCGGTGACGTACCCGCCGTAATCGATTTCCTGGAAACAAGCCCCGAACTTGCGAAGACCTCCGGCGGCCCTCATGACTGGGAACCGCTGCTCTATGTAGCGTTTTCCCGTCTCGACGCCGGAACAGCCGAACATGCGGACGTCGAGGTAACTCGGTTGCTGCTCGCCCATGGCGCCGACCCGAACGCAGGTTATCTGTGGGCCGGATTCCCCTGTCCATACACGGTCCTGACCGGTGTATTCGGCGAAGGGGAAAACGGCCCGGCGAGGTGCCCGTCGCACCGGAACTGCTACGAACTGGCTGAGATCCTGATCGCGGCCGGCGCCGATCCCAACGACGCGCAGACGCTCTACAACCGGATGTTCAGCCGTGACGACGAGCACCTGCGGTTCCTGTTCGTCCACGGACTGGGAAAGGAAGGGGAACGGCCCTGGCACCGGTTACTGGGCGAGCAATCGAGGGGCTGGATGAGTAGTCCGGCGGACATGCTGGCCTATCAACTGCAGTGGGCCGCCCGGTGGAACTATCCGGACCGGGTTCGCCTGCTGGTCGAGAACGGAGCAGACGTAAATCGGCCGTCCAACCGGCCTGATGCGCGCTCCCCTTACGGCGAAGCCATCTACCACGGGAATGAGGCCATTGCCGAGTACCTGGCGGCCTGCGGCGCGCGTACGTTCCCGCTGGACGATCTGGACCGGTTCGCCGGTGCGTGCATCCGTGGAGACCTAGACCGTGCCCGCGCATTGCTGGCCCACGACCCATTACTGACAGAAAAACTCGGCGAACGCGGTAACGCGCTTATGGAAAACGCCATCGGATCGGACAACCGGGACGCGGTCCGGCTGATGGCCGAAGTGGGATTTGATCTGAATGCCTGCGGTATGCACGAAGCGGCCCGGTACGGTCACCTGGACATGATCAAACTGCTGATCGAGCTGGGGGTCGATGCGTCACACCGGGACGGGGAACACGGAATCGACGCGATCGGCCATGCCAGCCACTACCAGCAGGACCACGTAACCGAATATCTGGCACCGTTCGCCGGGATACACCGGGCCGTAAAATCGGATCTGCTGGTACGTGTTCGGGAGCTACTGGAGAATGACCCCGCCTGTGCCCGCGAACGGGACGACGCGGGGAACACGCCGCTGCACTGCCTCGACGTGGATAACAGGATGGAGGATACAGAGGAGGTACTCCGGCTGCTCGTGACACACGGAGGCGATGTCAATGCCAGAAACAAAGCAGGCCTGACACCGCTCGACAGGCTGGAGCGTCTCGCCGGTTTTAGTCGAAGAGACGACCTGGCTGAATTGCTGCGCGGATACGGGGGCGTGGAATCAGACGATGCCGACTCGTCTTCGTAAATCCTCAACCGTTTCCCGGGATCACTTTCCCCATTTCGAAACGACCAGGCCCGTCAGCAGACCGACGACGATCCCCGGGGGCACGATTTCGACATAGGAACCCGTCGAGACCGCCGCAAGGAGAGAAAGGGCCGCACCCACCGCGCCGCCGGCAAGCACGTTCATGCCGACCCCCTCGACTCTACACGCGATCAGGCCAACCAACAGACCCGTGACCAGTCCCTTCGCCGTTCCCCATATGATGATCTCGGTCATCATGCCCTGCGCCTCGGGAATCAGGAAAGCGGACAGCCCGTCCAGCAGGCCGAGTACGCCGCCGGCGATCAAACCCAATGGTACGCGCTTCATGACGAATGCTCCGGTGTGTTCAGGTGACAGTTGAACATCCAGTTTATGCCGAATTTGTCCGTGATCATTCCGAAACGGGAGCCCCAGAAGGTATCCTGCAGCGGCATGGTCACTTCGCCGCCAGAGGACATGGCGTTGAACGCCTGCTCCTGTTCATCCACGCACGCGAAGTCGATCGAGAGCGAGATGTTGGTGTCCGAAGGAACCGTTTCAATATGATCGGAGCCCATGAGCATGTTTTCGCCGAACTGGATGGACATGTGCATGGCCTGACCCACCATGTGGTCGGGAATGTCCATGCCGATGTCCTGGTCTTTGGTGTAGCGGCTTAAGTTCACGACTGAACCGCCCAGACAATCGCGGTAGAACTCAAGGGCCTCCTCGCATTGACCATTGAATGCCAGATAGGGTACCAGTTTCACGATAGTTCTCCTTATAGTAAGCCACCGCGCAGGTGGCGGGATTACCTGCGTCACCTCGTAGTGGATTTGCTGGGCCACCGCGCAGGTGGCGGGTTCGCCTGCGTCAGATCACTTTCATATCAAAAGATACAACGCGCGGTGCGTTGAAATTGTAAAAAAGAGACACAGGACTAAAGTTCCGTGTAACTCACGTTGTTTTTTGCAAAAAAGGCCTTAGGCGTAAACCCGGTAAAGGCACTGAATTCCCGGATGAAATGGGCCTGGTCGAAGTACCCGCATTCGTGGGCCAGTCTGGTCAGCGTACTGTCCCGGTACCTGCCCAGATGATGGCAGATGTTCAGGAACCGGCTGATACGGGCGAAGGTCTTCGGCGTCGTGCCGACCGTAGCCGCGAACTTCCTTTCCAGCTGCTTCCTTGAGAGATCGACGCGTTCACCGACCTCTTCAACGGGCAATTGCCCGCCCGTGGACCGGATGAGCTTGACCGCTTCGTCCAGCGCCGCGTCATCCTTGTAATGCTCCTCCAACCGGTCCAACAGGAACCCCTGCACGACAGAGGCGAAGCCCGCGCCGCCCGCGCCGCTCGCGCCACACGCCGCCGTACGGAGTTTCTCCATCAAGTCTTCGTAATGCATTGGCCACAGGGTCGCGGTGCTTACCGTATCATCCAGAAAACCGCGGACGGGCAGGTCGAAGAAATGGTAGGCACCCCACGGAAAGAAGCGCACCGAAACGAAACCCGTCCGACCATTGGACTCGATCTCTATATACTTGCGCATCTGGGAGACCGCGAAACTCCGCGGCTGGACCCTGCGCTTCCCGCCTGCCACGGTCGTGATCCACGGATCGCCGTAGTGAAAGACGATCTCCACGATGCCGTCCGGCACGATGAGCGACCTGGGCGCGTGGTCGTCCTCATGCTCGGATTCCATCATCCAAACGAGTTGGACGTAGGGGGCGAGGTCTGCGTGCGTTTCGAATTCCCGATAGATCATGGCTGATGCGATAGGTAACGGGAATTGGTGCCTGCGTCAAGCCGGACGCTTTCACTTGACGCACCCGCGAGGCGCCTGTACCATTCCATGACCGGCGTGTGCAGGACGCCGCCCGTCCGCGGAAAGAACACAAGTTCACCTGTATCGGTTCCCTTCTGCCGTGGCAACCTTCTTCCTGCCCGTCCGGCGGACACACGGGTACACTGGCGGTCACACGATCGCCCGAAGGAGGTTCCATGCCGTCCCTGCCTTCTCATCCCGATATACGCCATCTCAGGCTGCAGGCGAAAACGCTGCTGAAGTCCGCGCGCAACGGCGAAGTACACGCCGTCGACAGGATCCGGTCGGCCACCGGCGCGCAGCGTGAACGCATCGTGCTGTCGGACGCCTATCACGCTATCGCCCTGGAACACGGGTTCAGATCCTGGCCCCACCTGAAGATCCACCTCGAAATCGCCACAAGGAACCTGGACGAGAAGCGGGAGATGTTTCTGTCCTCGGCCTGGTTATGGGGCGACCTGAAACGCGCCGAAGCCGTGCTCGAATCGGCGCCGGAACTCGTCCGGGGAGATATCCATGCCGCCTGCGCCGCCGGGGACATGGATGCCGTTTCAGGCATCCTGGCGACCGATCCCGCGGCGGCCACGACGAAGGGCGGCCCGAAGGATTGGACCCCGATCCTCCACGTGACATGGTCCTGTTTCCTTTCCAAGCGTGTCGACGCCATGGTCCGCATCCTGGAACTGCTGCTGCGGCACGGCGCCGATCCGGACAGCTACTGGGTGAACGATGACGATTGGAAGGAGTCGGCCCTCTACGGATGCGTGGAAAACAACTGCGTGCCGGCGGCCCGGGTGCTGGTGGACGCGGGCGCCGACCCCAACGACAACGAATCCCTGTACCACGCCTGCGAGAAGTTCAACCTGGAACTGCTGGATACGGTCGCGGCGAACGGGCTGGACGCGGAAGCCGTTTCCTATTGCATCAAGCATGTCATGGACATGAACTGGACCGAGGGCATCCGGTGGTTTCTCGACCAGGGCGCGGACCCCAATGCTATTCATCCCGCTGACGGGGAAACGTCCCTGCACTGGGCCGTAAAGAGAAACAACTCGGCCGTAGTGATCGGCGCGCTCCTGGAATCCGGCGCGGATCCAAACGCCGCCACCTCGACCGGGAAGAGTACGGCGCTCGGGATCGTCGGCCGGACCCCGCTGGATTTCGCCCTGCGGCTCGGTCGCGGAGAGGTCGCGGAGCTCCTCAGGAAGCATGGCGCCGTGCCGTCCCCCATGTCCGAATACGATCGCTTCATAGTCGCGTGCGCCAATACGGACCTCGATGTCGTGGAGCAGTTGAAAGACCGATATCTGCCCGGCCTGACCGACGACGACCGGACCCTGATCAGCCACGTGGCCCAGGTGGACAACTGGGCCGCGGTCCGTCTCATGGCGGACCTGGGATGGTCCGTGGACGCCCGGGGCTGGATGGAGGCCACGCCGCTGTACTGGGCCCTGTGCAAGGGAAACTCCGAAATGGTCGACTTCCTCCTCCGGCGGGGCGTCTCCACCAAGCCCATCGGCGGGTATTTCCAGGACCCGATCCACGCCGTGATCCACTGCCAGTGGTATCGGGACGACGGCGGGTACCCCGCCGCGCTCGGAATGCTGCTCGACCACGGTCTCGGCGTTCCGGAGGGACGCTATCCCAGCGGCAACGCCGCCATGGACGCGGTGCTGTCGCGGTACATTGAAGACTGAGGCGAAGTGTGGCGTAAGGCGGGATCGCCTAAGGGCGCCAGCGGGTTCCTCGTCCGGTAGCTGCGCTTCGACACTGGCAAACGACCACGGTCAACTTGACAAACCTCGGGCGGGCGGGTATATAGCCTGTGTTGTAACGCAAGCAATACTATCCGGTCATTGATCAGCGAAGACTACGCCCGTTACGAGGAGGCCCGGCATGGCCCGCATGGTCCACTGCGCCAAGCTCAAAGAGGAACTCGAAGGACTCGATTTCGTCCCCTTCCCCAACGAACTCGGCCAGCGCATCTACGATAACATTTCCAAACAGGCCTGGCAGATGTGGATCAACTATTCGGTCATGGTGATCAACGAGTACCGCCTGAATCTCGCCACGACCGAGGGCCAGGAAGTCTACGACCGGCACCTGGAAGAGTTCTTCTTTGGAGAAGGCGCCGAAATGCCGCCGGGATACCGTCCCCCTCAGACGAAATAAACCGGCCGCCGCCGTCACCGCAGCCGTCGCCGCCCGTGGTTTCATCATGAAGCGTGACGATGATATCCTGCTCATCTCCTGCTATGAACTGGGCCATCAGCCCTTCAGCCTGGCCTCCCCCGCCGCTCGCATGAAGTCCGTAGGATATAACGTCTCTGTCGTCGACGCCGCGATCGAACCGGTCCCGGAGGATATCGTCCGCCGGGCCGGCTTCATCGGCATTTCGGTGCCCATGCACACGGCCATGCGGGTCGGGATGGACCTGTCGCGCCGCATTCGGATCCTCAACCCCGGCGCGCATCTCTGCTTCTACGGACTCTATGCCACGCTGAACGCCGAGTATCTCCTGTCCCACGGGGCCGACTCGGTAATCGGCGCCGAGTTCGAGCAGCCGCTTTGCGACCTGGTCGGGAAGCTGTGCGACGGCGAATCGTCAGCGGCGACCGGAGAACTCCCTAAGGCCGGGGATCCTGCATCGGCCCGGGATCCGTCATCAGACGGCGATCACGCATCGGACGCGGATCCCGCATCGACCGGCGGTGCGGCCGGCGGTGCGGCCGGCGCCCCGCATCTCGCCCGCCAGGAATGGCTGGTCCCGGATCGCGATACGCTGCCTGGGCTGAAGCGTTACGCCCAGTTGGACAACGGCATTGAATCACTTCCGGCCGGGTACACCGAGACCACGCGCGGCTGCCTGCATACCTGCCTGCACTGCCCGATCACGCCGGTGTACAACGGCCGGTTCTTCGCCGTGCCCGCCGACGTGGTGCTCGCCGACGTGGACCAGCAGGTGCGCATGGGAGCCCGGCACATCACCTTCGGGGACCCGGATTTCCTGAACGGCCCCACCCACGTCCTGCGTATCCTGCGCAGGATGAGCGACGCCCACCCCGGCCTCACCTTCGATTTCACCACCAAGATCGAACACATCCTCCGGCACCCATCCTTTTTCCCGGAGGCCCGTGACCTGGGCGGCATCTTCGTCGTATCGGCCGTGGAGTCGGTCAGCGACCTGGTGCTGGAGCGTCTCAGGAAAGGACACACCCGCGACGACATCGTCCGGGCCCTCGCCATCCTGCGGGACGCGGGCCTGCCCATGCGGCCCTCGCTGGTGGCCTTCACGCCCTGGGCGACCCTGGACGACTACCTGGATCTGCTGGATTTCGTCGAAGTCCACGACCTGGTCGACCACATCGACCCGGTGCAGTATACCATCCGCCTGCTCGTACCACCGGGGTCGGCCCTGCTGGATGAGCCGGATACCCGGTCATGGATTGGAGCGCTGGATGAAGCGGGGTTCACCTATGCGTGGCGCCACGGCGATGCGCGCATGGACCGCCTGCATCAAAAGGTTTCCAGTCTCGTGGAGGAAGCCGACGCGTCGGGAGAGGAGAGGGACAACCGCCGCGTGTTCCACCGGATCAGGTGCCTGGCGGCGGAAGCGGCGGGCGACGAGGCACCCGCGGAGCAGCCTTCTCACGACATCCCGCTCAAAAGGCGGCGCGTCCCCAGGCTGACCGAGGCCTGGTTCTGCTGAGCGGAGCCTACAGCGAGCCGGAAAGGCTCGTTCATCTAATCGTCATCTAAACTTTGTAAACGCTGACTCAGGAAGTGTACCCGTCCTGCGCGGCGCCGCAGTGCTGCGGCCGGTCCGGCGCCCGGTATTGCACGCGGTGATCGGGCGTCTCCAGTCGGACGCCGCCCCGCTGCTTCGACGTGAGACAGTGGTCGAGGATGCCGCATACGGTGAGCGTCCGTTCCACCGGGATCGGGGAAACCCCGGTCTCGAACATCTCGTCGATCTTCGCCACCAGGCAGGCGGAATAGGTGACCGGAGGCGTGGGCGGCAGGAAGAACTGGGTCGACTGCGGCGCGGGTTCGTCCTTCAGGCGGGCGGCGAAACAGTAGTCCCCTATGGCGCCGTTGAGCATGAGCAGCGTGGTCTGCAGTCCATCCACATGTTCGATGAAGTAGGCGGCCGGCTCAGTGGCGAGCCGTTGCAACTCGCCCGTGCCCAGCAGGTCCTGGGTACGGCCGTCCTTTTCGGGCAGCCCCTTCGGACTGTCGCAGCGGGACAGCGCCGATCCCAGCAGTTCCTTCGAATAGCGTCCCTGCTCGCCGGCCTCCCACACGGCGTCGCCCACGATCATCTGAACCGCCCTGACCCCCGTCTCTCCGCCCCTGCGCCGCTCGATCATGCACTGCATGGCTTCGAGGGCGTGATAGTCCATGGCGTCCGACCCGCCGACGCCCACCATCAACGCTTCCTCGATGTCGCATTCCAGCGGGAGTTCCAGGTCGGGCAGCCGCCAGGTGACGGGCAGGCTCGAGCCCGCGAGTACGGGGAAGCCGAGTCGATTAGAATCGGCCACCATTTCCAGGCCCCGGTCGAAGCTATAGGACAGGTTCTTGTCGTTGTAGACCGGCACCGCGCGGCCGTCCTGTTCGAACACCTCGACGCAGGCCTTGAACATCTCGTAGCGCGGGTAGAGCTTCTGTCCTTTTTCGTTGTCCGGATAGTCGCCGTGTTCGCAGATGATCAGGATCCCGTCCACCGCCAGCGTATCCCCGCCGCACCGCAGCGCTTCGGCGATGGTTGGATAGACCTCGAAGCCGAACTCGCGGGCGCGGCCGGTACTCTGGTCTCCTTCGGGCCGCTGGTCGACGTAGAGCGACACCACTTCCACGTCCGGCCGGTGCCAGCGGCCGGACCGCGGATAGCCCACGAGGAACCGGTCCGCGAAGTGCTGGGAGTGAGACAGATAGGTGTAGATGGAACTGATGACGGCAAGCCGCCTGGACATAGTGTCAGTATCTCCTGTAAGTCAGTAACTCCAGAATGTCAATATCTCCAGAAAGTGGAGTTTTCGGGCGCCGGGTAGGCCACGTCGAGATGAGGCGTTTCGAGGCGTACCTGTCCCTCGTGCAGGCTGTCGACCCCGGCCGCGGTGAGGCCTGTCGTCAGCAGGGTCCTTTCCACGGGATAGGCGGCCTCGCCGGTGAGGAACATCTGCTCCACGTTGTTGACCTGCGGCGAGAAGAAGTTGGCCAGCGAGGTGCGCGCGGGCGGCATGGGCAGGTACATCTGCGTCGACAGCGGGTCGCTCCGTCCTGCGATACGCGCCGCGAAGTTGAAGTCCTCCACCAGTCCGTTGAAGAGGATCATGGTGCACCGGAGCCCGTCGCGGTGCTCGTAGGTGTAGGCCACCGGATCTTCCACCATCCGCTTCATCTCGTTGATGGTCGGGAAGATATGGTTGAAGCCGTCGCGGGAGGGTTTCAGCGTATGGCTGCGGCAGAGCGCCGCTTCGAAGAGTTCGCGGGACCACGCTTCCTCGTGGTAGGCTTCCCAGAAGGCCTCGCCGCGCCGGGCGTGGAGCCAGGCTACGCCCGTTTCTCCGCCACTGCGCCGTTCGACCATGCACTGCAGGGTCTCCAGGCCGTGGAAGTCGTAGCTGTCGACCCCGCCGTAGCACACGCACACGGCCTCCTCTACCTCGGCGTGCAGGGGCATGTCGACCGAGGGTGTCCGCCAGGTGACCGGCAGGCTGGACCCCGCCATGAAAGCAAACCCCAGCCGCCGCGACGTATCGTACATCTCCCGGGCCCAATCCCAGTTCCATGACAGGTGCTTGTCGTTGAAGATCGGCGCGGAACGGCCGCTGGTCTCGTAGACCTCCACGATCTCGCGGAACAGTTCGTAGCGCGGATAGAGGCGCTGCCCCTTCTCGTTGGCCGGATACTCGCCGTGCTCGCCCACCAGGAGGACGCCGTCCACCTGCAGAGCATCCCCGCCCAGGGTGAGGGCTTCGGCGACCGTGGGGTAGATCTTCATCCCGGGGAACCGAGCGGCCCGGTCCCTGCTGAGATCGTTCTCCCGCACCTGGTCCACGTACAGGGATACCAGGTCCATAGGCGGGTGGTGGTGCCGTCCGGCCCAGCCGTACCCCTCCAGAAAGCGGTCCACGATATGCTGTGTGTGGGCGTACGGGTGGTAGATGGTCGTGATCGCGGCGATCTTCGGTCGGTTGGGCATGGTCGTGAGCTAGACGCGCCCCCGATCGCCGTTGTCCGCGGTCCGGTCGTGCTTGATCACGGACATGGCCGACGCGATGATGGAACTGACGTCACTGAGATTGGACGGAATGATCAGGCTGTTGCCCGACTTGGCCAGGTTGCCGAAGGTCTCGATGTACTGCTCGGCCACCCGCAGCTGCACGGCCTCGTCGCCACCATCCGACTTGATGGCGCCCGCGATGGCCCGGACGCCCTCGGCCGTGGCGTTGGCGACGGTGAGAATGGCCTGGGCCTCGCCCTCGGCCTCGTTGATCTGCTGCTGCTTCGTGGCCTCGGATTCCTTGATGACCTTCTGCTTCTCGCCCTCGGCCTGGTTGATGTTGGAGTCGCGCAGCCCCTCCGAATTCAGGATGGCCGCACGCTTCTCCCGTTCCGCCCGCATCTGCTTCTCCATGGCTTCCAGGACGTCCCGCGGCGGACTGATATTGCTGATTTCGTACCGCAGGACCTTGACGCCCCAGGGATCGGACGCCTTGTCCAGTTCGCTGACAACGGCAAAGTTGATGGCGCCGCGCTCTTCGAAGGTCTTGTCCAGATCGATCTTGCCGACCTCGCTTCTCAGGGTCGTCTGGGCGAGCTGCGTGATGGCCAGGTCGTAATCGGCTATGCCGTAGGAGGCCCGCTCCGCGTCCAGCACCTGCATGTAGAGGACCCCGTCCACGCCGACCTGGACGTTGTCCCGCGTGATGCAGAGCTGTTCCGGGATGTCGATGGACTGTTCCTTCAGCGTGTGCCGATAAGCCACCCGGTCCACGAAGGGCAGCAGGATGTAGAAACCGGCATTTAGCGTCTTGCTGTACTTCCCCAGCCTTTCGATGACGCGGGCTTCCTGCTGCGGCACGACGATGATCAGGTTTCTCAGGAATATGATCGCGGCGATCGCGACGACGATGGTTACAATCAAGGTTTCCATTACAGATTCCTTCCAGCGCGATTAGAGACGGGCGAGGTCGTTAGAAACCCCTCGACGCCATCCGGGTTGAGTTTACGCGCTCCTTACCCAGAGTGAGACGCCTTCAACACGTTCGACAACGCAGGCCTGTCCCTTTTCGATAAGTGTGTCTCCCTTGTTCACGGCGTTCCAGTTCGTGCCGCGCACTTCCACCTTGCCGGTGCCCTGGGCCGGGATGTCCTCGAGGGCGGTTGCTGATTCGCCCTCCAAAGTGTTGATCTTCGTGGCGGGCTCATCGGGATTCAGTTTTTCGGTCAGCATCCGACGGAACAGGACGAGCGAGGCGATGGAGACGACCGAAAACAGTAGAAACTGAACCCAGGTCGTTTCCACCAGTCCCACCCAGGCCAGCACGCCGACCACGAGCGCGGCGACGCCGAAGAACAGCAGGTAGAAGGCGCCGGGCGTGGCCATCTCGGCCAGGCAGAGCAACACGCCGCCAACAATCCAGACCCACCACGCCATCAGTTCCTCCTGGAATCAGGTGAATCGCTGACAGAACGTCGTAAAGAACGTCACACTTCGAGCAGCAAAGCCGCGGGCACCTCGATCAAGGACTTGACCCTGGCCAGGAACTGCACGGCTTCCCGTCCGTCGATGATCCGGTGGTCGTAGCTCAGCGCCACGTACATCATGGGTCTGATCACGACCTCTCCGTCGACGGCAACGGGCCGGTCGTCGATTCGGTGCAACCCCAGTATGCCGACCTGCGGCGGGTTCAGGATGGGCGTGCTCAGCATCGAACCGAAAACTCCGCCGTTCGTGATCGTGAAGGTGCCGCCGCGCAGGTCCTCGAGCGACAATTTGCCCTCGCCCGCCTTAGCCGCGTACTGTCTGATATTGCTTTCGATCTCGGCGAATGACATGCGGTCCGCGTCCCGCAGGACCGGCACCACGAGTCCGTCTTCGGCGCCCACCGCAATCCCGATGTCGTAGTAGTGCTTCCTGACGATCGCGTCCCCGCGAATCTCGCCATTGAGTTCGGGGAAATCCCTGAGCGCCCCGATCACGGCCTTGACGAAGAAAGACATGAATCCCAGCCGCACGCCGTGCCGTTCCTCGAAGGCCTCCCGGTTCCTGCGGCGTATCGTCATCACCGTGCTCATGTCGATCTCGTTGAAGGTCGTCAGCATCGCCGCGGTCTGCTGCGCCTCCACGAGCCGGCTGGCGATGGTGCGCCGGCGCCGGGACATGGGCACGATTTCTTCCCGGTCGTCACCGGCCTGTCCGGCCGCACGCGCCGGCGGTTCAGCCGCGCGAGTCGTCGGTTCGTCCAAGCGCGCCGTGGGTTCGGCCGCGCGAGTCTTCGGTTCAGCCGGTTCTTCGCCGGTCGACGTAGTCTGCGCGGCAATGTTCTGTTCTTTTCGCGCCGCCACCGCCCGTTCCACGTCTTCCCTGCGGATCCGGCCGCCCATCCCGGTCCCTTCCACGTCCGTCAGGGAAATCCCCGCTTCCTCCGCCATGCGCCGAGCCACAGGCGTGACCCGGTCGTCGGAGACCGCTTCGGACGGGCCTGGCGCTTCCCGGGCGGGTTCAGGGGACATATCCGCGGTTTCTGTTTCATCCACGGAAACGGATTCGCCCGCTGAAGCGACTGGCGTGTCCGCCGCTGCCGCCTCGGCAGCGGCGGCGACGGTTGCGTCCGCGCCTGCCGTTACTTCGCTATCATCCAGCACACCGAGCAAGTCGCCGATGCGGACGTCCTCGCCCGCGGCACGTTCGATACGGGCCAGCACGCCGCTGTCATTGGCGTTCACCTCGAGGGTGACTTTCTCCGTCTCAAGCTCCAGGAGGGGTTCGCCGGTCGTAACCGGGTCACCTTCCTGCTTGAACCATTGGACGACGGTAGCCTCTACGATGGATTCACCCAGTTGCGGCACGGTGATATCGATGGCCATTCACACTCTCCGGGTCTTCACTTCAAATGCAAACGTTCGCTTCAATCGCCGAACAGGACAACCGCGATTCAGACCCTGCCAGACCAGACTGGCGGGGCTGCCCTGAGCCAGCATGCTCAAGATTCCGAACGCACGCCCGAATCGTACAAAATGCGCCGGACGCGGCGATCTGTCAATGCATCTCGATATTACCCGACGCCCCCATGGCAAAGGCCATTTTAACCAGATTCCGCTGGTTGTGGTTGTGAATGGCCGTCGAACCTTCCGAGGGCACCGCACTCGGCGGTCGGGATACGCGGTAGACCGGGCACCGGCCATCCAGGACCGTCTCCAGGACCTTGCGGATGTAGTCCCAGGCGCCCATGTTCTCCGGTTCTTCCTGGAGCCAGACGACTTCCTCCAGCCCGGGAAACTGCCCGATGATCCCGGCCACCTGGTCCTCCGCCACCGGATAGAGCTGTTCAATACGAACGACCGCGGCATGGGTTGCGCTTTCCCACAGCTCGTCGTTCATAAGGTCGACGTACACCTTGCCGCTGCAGAACACCAGTCTCCGGATCTTATCGGGATGTTCCTCCGCGCGCTCGTCTTCTATAATCGGCATCCATTTCCCTTCGGCCAGCTCACGGGCGGAAGAGGCCACGTCGGGATGACGCAACAGGCTCTTGGGCGTCATAATGATGAGGGGCAGCGGGTCGGATTCGAGCAGCCGGGACTGCCGCCTCAGCAGATGGAAATACTGGGCCGCCGTAGTGCAGTTGGCGATGCGGATGTTGAAATCGGCGCCGAAGGACAGGAATCGTTCCATCAGCCCGCTGGAGTGATCAGGCCCCTGCCCTTCGAATCCGTGGGGGAGCAGGATGGTCAGGGACGAGGTCTGCCCCCACTTGGCGCGTCCGGAGACGAGGAATTCGTCGATGATGATCTGGGCGCCGTCCACGAAGTCCCCGTACTGGGCTTCCCAGAGTACGAACCGCTCCGGCGCCTGGATGCTGTATCCGTACTCGAATCCCAACGCGGCGTATTCGGTCAGCGGCGTGTTCCGCGTCTCGAAGGAGGCGTTCGCCTGAGGCAGCCGCCGCAACGGCGTCCAGGCCCGGTCGGTCTCGTAGTCGTGCAGCACGTTGTGCCGCTGGCTGAAGGTCCCTCGCTCCACGTCCTGGCCCGTTAAGCGGACCGGCACGCCATCCTCGACGATGGAGGCGAAGGCCAGGGTCTCGGCATGGGCCCAGTCGATTTTCCGGGCGTCCACGTCGTCCAGCGCCCGCTGCCGGCGTTCGATCACCCGCTTGAGCCTGGGATGCAGGGTGAACTGATCCGGAAACGTCCACAGCGCCTTGTTCAGGTTCTTCAGACGCCGCATTGAAACAGAAGAGCGCGCTCGCTTCGCGGTGCCGGATCGAGGCGGTTTGTAGTAGGGCACCTCGAGCACTTCCTCGGGTTTCAGTTCATCCAGCATCGTCTGCATGGTCTCCATGTGGCCGGCGACCCATTTCTCCGGCTTCCCCGCTTCGATCCGGCCCTCCGCCACGAGCCGGTCGGCCCACAGCTTCCTGACCGTTGGATGGGCGTCGATCCGCCGGTAGAGACTCGGATGGGTGAGCGAAGGGTCGTCTCCCTCGTTGTGGCCGTGGCGTCGGTACCCGATCAGGTCGATCAGGAAGTCCTTGCGGAACTTGACGCGGTATGCGTAGGCGATGCGGGCAGCCTCCAGGCAGGCCACCGGGTCGTCGGCATTCACATGGATGATCGGGATTTCGAATCCCCGGGCGATGTCGCTGGCGTACAGTGTGCTTCGGGACTGTTCCGACGGCGTGGTGTATCCGAGCTGGTTGTTGGTGATGAGGTGTATCGTGCCGCCCGTCCTGAAACCCGGAATGCGATAAAGCGTAAAGGTCTCCGCGACGACGCCCTGGCCCGAAAAGGCCGCGTCGCCGTGGATCAGGATGGGCAGGTTCCGTTCGGGCAGCGGCCGGACGTCCCCCGGCAGGTTGACGATCGTCCCCGCGGCGCGGGCCATGCCCTCGAGCACCGGGTTGACCGCTTCCAGGTGGCTGGGATTCGGCGCGAGGTGGATATGCAGATCCACTTCCTTGCCCTGCTGGTCCTGGTATCTGCGCTGGGCGCCGCTGTGGTACTTCACGTCGCCGGTCCAGCCCGTGTCGTTGCCGGTCTTGTTGACCCGCTGCACCGGGTCCCTGAATTCGGCCAGAATGTGTTCATAGGGTTTGTGCAGGATGTGGGCCAGCACATTGAGCCGGCCCCGGTGGGCCATGCCGATCAGGATATTGCAGGTGTTGTTCTCCGCGGCCTCGCCGATCACCCCGTCCAGGATGAGGATCATGGTATCCAGGCCTTCGATGGAGAACCGGGTCTTTCCGGGGAAAGTCCGGTGCAGGAACTGCTCGAAGACTTCTACCTCGGTGAGACGGTCCAGGATGGCCATTGCGCTGTCGTCGTCCTCCGAGGGTCTGAACCGCCCCGTTTCCGCCGCCTCCTGCAGCCATTCCCGCTCTCCGGGGACCTCGATGTGCATATAGTCGTAACCGGTGGTGGCGGAATAGACGCGCTTGAGTTTCTTAAGAGCCTCGGAAGCGTTGCCGCACTGCTGGCCCACCGGACCGCCGATCAGGGAGGAGGGCAGACTGCGCATCGTCTCTTCCGTCACGCCCTGCGCCTGCAGTTCGAGCTCCGTCAGTGGGTCGCCCAGCGCGGCGTCGTCCTCGGTCGCGAAGACGGAATAGGGGAAGTACCTGGGATCGGCCAGGGGGTCCAGATGGGCGCCGAGATGTCCGTACTCGCGGACGTTCTGGGCGAGATTGGCGATGAAGACGATCTGATCGATATCGGCCGGACTGGCGTTGCCGTCGGCGCTGGCGGAACTAACGGTGCCGGTGGTGCCAGACGGGCCGGGCGCGGAATCGCCGGCCGGCCTGGTCGGGCTGGCCGCGGGATCTCCGTCCAGGTCAACTGCAAGGCGGGAGAACAGCGCGCGGGTTGCCGCGTCCACAGACTCGGGATCTTCGAGGTATTGCTCGTACAACGCGATCACGTAACCGGCGTTTGGGCCATGGAACTCGCGCAAGAGATCCAACTCGAATCCTCCCACGGGCGACTGATTTCGACGTGGCTGGCGGGCAACGAATCAATGCCTGGCGACGACGTCCTCGACTCCGGTTCATCGCCGTTTCAACCCGCCTACGAAGATAGAGGCGCCACCGGGGAAAGGCAAATGAATTGTAGGCATTCCGGGTGGGCGCTGAAGCGCCGGATGAAGGTCCTTTTCCCCTATTAGTGCCTTGACTTTTAACTTGCGTATGCATTACTTCCAGATTTTGATCTTAATCCTTGTTAACCGGTTGCTTCGGGGAGTTTCGACTTCATGGACCTGAGTGGATTGAAGGGCAGGACCGTCGGTGCCGCGGTATCGGGCGGCCTGGACAGTTGTACCGTCACCCGGTGGCTTGCGGACCACGACGTGGACGTGGTCTGCGTGACCGCCGACCTGGGCCAGCCGGATGAAGAACGCATCGACTACGTCGCCGAACGCATGATGCGGTGCGGCGCGAAGGACTCCGTAATCGTAGATGCGAAGGATGAATTGGCGCAGGCCGGGATCGAGGTCATCCAGTGTCAGGCCATGTACGAAGGGAGCTACTGGAATACGACCGGCATCGCCCGTCACATCACCGTGCGTTCCCTGCTGCCCGAGCTCAAGAAGCGCGGCATCGATATCCTCTCCCACGGCGCGACCGGCCGCGGAAACGACCAGGTCAGGTTCCAGCTCGTGGCCAACATGATCGACCCTGCGGTCGAGGTCTACGCCCCCTGGAGGGACCAGGCTTTCCTGGACGATTTTCCCGGACGAAAGGAAATGATCGACTTCTGTGAAGACCGGGCGTTGCCGATACAGGCTTCCCACGAGAAACCCTATTCCACGGACGCGAACATCCTCGGGTTGACCCACGAGGCCGGCCGCCTCGAGTCGCTCGAGACCCCGGCCGGTTTCATCACGCCCGGCATGGGCGTCCATCCCAGGGAAGCGCCCGATGCGTCCGAACGGTTTACCGTCCGCTTCGAACAAGGCGTGCCGGTCCGGGTAAACGGAGACCCGGCGACGCCGCTGTCGGCCATCGAGACGGCCAACCGGATCGGCGGCAGAAACGGCGTCGGGATCGGGATCCACACGGTGGAAAACCGCTTCGTGGGCATCAAGAGCCGGGGCGTTTACGAGTCGCCGGCCATGACGCTCCTCGGTCAGTGCTACGAGTTCCTGCTGCAGCTCATTCTCGACCGCCGCGCACGTCGTTCCTTCGACCAGGCCTCGGCAGTCATCGCGGAGCAGATCTACCAGGGGTACTGGTACGATCCCGCCACCCAGGCGCTGCGGGCATCCGTCGACGTGTTCAACCGGCTCGCAACGGGGACCATTCACGTCGATCTGTACAAAGGCGGCGTGTCCTTCGTGTCGGCCGAGGACGTCCCCAACTCGCTCTATTCCGAGACGACGGCTTCCATGGAAGGTGTGGGTGATTTCGACCACAAGGATTCCGAGGGATTCCTGGGCGTGCTGGGCGTCAGCGCACGGGCGCTCAAATCATGCGGTCAGACCAGACAGACGCGGTAGGCCGAACCACACGGCAGACGGACCCGCGCGGTAGACCGAACCACGTACGTTGAAGACCACGCACGCTGAAAACCTGGAGACTACATTCATGCCGGTAGGCAACAGAAACCAACTGGTTCCCGGATGCGGAACCCATCACGTGGCCGTCCAGACGCGGGACTGGAACGCATCGCTTCGGCTGTACCAGGAGGTCCTGGGCATGCAACCCGTGGCGGAGTTCGGCCCCGCTGAGCGGCGGATCCTGCTCCTCGACGCCGGGGATGGCAGTCACATCGAACTGTTCCAGCCCACAGCGGATACCCCATTGCCCGGCGGTCCCTCGCCCAATGACCCGGTCACCCACATCGCGCTGGCCACGACGGATGCGCGGACCGCGATCGAACACGTCCGGTCCCATGGATACGAAGTGACGATCGAACCGAAAGAGGTCAATCTGGGAGGACTGGAAGTAACCGTCGCCTTCTTCAAAGGTCCGTGCGGCGAGGTGATCGAGTTCTTCCAGGAACATTGATCAAGCAACGCAGAGACCCGATGTACCGAATCTTCGCCACCCTCGCCCTGGTCGTGGCGGCCGCTTGCCCCGCCATTGCCCAGGAATATGACGTATCCGAGCTCCAGACGCGCGCCGAGTTCTCCGATTACGACGAGACGACCCGGTACGCGGAGGTCATGTCCTACCTCCGGGCCGCCGTGCTCGCATCCGACCGGCTCCACCTGACCGAATTCGGCTACACGACGGAAGGCCGTACCCTGCCCCTGCTCGTCTTCGGCGACGTCTGGGACGCATCCGCGGCGGAAGTCGCCCGGACCAGCAAAACGAGGGTGTTCGTCCAGGCGAACATCCACGCCGGTGAGGTGTGCGGCAAGGAAGCCCTGCTCATGCTGATCCGGGAACTGGCCTCCGGAGCGTATGCGGACTGGGCCGATTCCCTGGTGCTGATGATGGCGCCGATCTACAATGCCGACGGCAACGAGCGGATCAGCCTGTACAACCGCCCGCGCCAGCATGGACCCGTGGGGGGCATGGGGCAGCGGCCGAACGTCCAGGGTTTCGACCTGAACCGCGATCACATGAAGCTGGACTCCCCCGAGGCGCGGTCCCTGGTCTGGCTCATGAACGAATACGATCCCCACGTGCTGATCGATCTCCACACCACGAACGGCACCGTCCACGGCTACCACCTTACCTACTCGCCGCCGCTCAACCCCAATACCGACCGCCGGATCATCGAACTGATGCGGGATCGGTGGCTGCCCGAAGTGCGAGCCACCGTCCGGGAGGCTTACGGGTGGGAGTTCTACTACTACGGCAACGTGCCCCGGGCCGGGTCGGCCCGTGAACCGGGGTGGTACACCTTCGATCACCGGCCCCGGTTCAACAACAACTACGTGGGACTCCGGAACCGTATCGCCATACTGAGTGAAGCCTATGCCTACGCGTCCTTCGAAGACCGCATCATGGCCACACTGGCCTTCGTGAAGGAAAACGTCCACTTCGCCCACCGGAACGCGTCTTCGATACGCGAGACCCTGGAGACCGTGGACCTGGAATCGGTCGTGGGCCGGGACCTGGCCGTCCGTTCCGCATTCGCCCGGTCCGGTGAACCGGTGGAAATCCTGCTTGGTGAAGTCGACGAGATGCGCAACCCCTACACAGGCGAGGTCATGTATCTCCGGAAGGAAGTCCTGAAACCGACTTCGATGTACGAGTACGGGACATTCTCCGCGACGGAGACGGAGCGTGCGCCCCGGACGTATTTCGTACCTCCCTCCCTGTCCACCGTGATCGAACGGCTGGATGCCCACGGCATCTGGTACGAGGAACTCTCCGGTCCGCGCGAACTGGCGCTGGAGCGGTTCAGGATAGACGTTTCGCAGGCCGCCGAACGGCCCTTCCAGGGTAGACACGAACGGACCCTGTCGGGCGTCTACGAACCCGTGGTCCACACGCTGGAACCCGGCACGCTGGTCGTACCCGTCGATCAGAAGCTGGGCAGGCTGGTATACTACCTGCTGGAACCCCGGTCTGACGACGGCCTGGTCGCTTGGGCGCTGTTGGACGATGTGCTCGAAGGCGCGGAACACTATCCCATACTGCGCGAACCGGCCGACCCATAACCGGCCGACCCATAGGCATCCGACCCATAGGCGGCCGACCCTTAGCTGCTCGGAAGGGCCCGCGACGGCCCTGAATCTACTCCCGACGGAGCCCGAATGCCTTCACGCATCATCCTGGACACCGATACGGGGGTCGACGACGCCCTGGCCATCCTGCTGGCCATGCGGTCGCCCGAGCTTCGCGTCGAGGCCATCACGGGGGTCTGCGGAAACACGTCGCTTGAGAACTGCATACGGAACATACACCTCACCCTGAACGTAGTCGATGCCCGTGAAACGCCGGTTGTCGCCCGCGGAGAGGAACGGCCGCTGGTCCGCGAACTGGCCTTCGCCGGGGATATCCACGGCGACGACGGACTGGGCGGAGTGACCAATCAGGTGGACGCGGACGGGCGCCGCGTATATCCGGACCCCGATCGGCAGACGAGTACCGTTCACGCCGTCGAACTGATCCTGGACCTCGCCGGCCGGTACCCGGGTGAGCTCATCCTGGTCGCCGTGGGTCCGCTCACCAACGTCGCTCGGGCCGTCATGAAGGATCCGGACCGCATGCGCGGGCTAAGGGAGATCATCATCATGGGCGGCGCCTTCGAGACCGGCGGAAATGTTTCTCCGGTGGCGGAATTCAACATCCACGCCGATCCCCATGCCGCGCAAATCGTCTGCGATGCCGGAATCCCCCTGGTCTTCGTTCCACTCGACGCGACCCGGCAGGCGTTCCTGGATGCGGGAACGATCGACCGTTTTGCCGCTGGTGCGGGTGCAAGGGCAACCTTCGTACGCGACTGCACGGCCCGTTACGTGGCCTTTCACCGGCAGAAGAGGGGCGTCAACGGCTGCTTCCTCCACGATCCCCTCGCCGTGGCCGTCGCCGTCCGGGAAGACCTCGTCACGACGGTACCGGCCCGGGTGGACGTGGAAACTGCAGGCGATCTCACCACGGGCATGACCGTGTCCGACCTTCGTTCCGACCGGTGGGGCGAACCGAACGCGAGGGTCTGCACCGCGGTGGACGTCCAGGCATTCACCAGGTTGTTCGAGGAAAGGGTGCTCGCATGATCCTGAAGGACCGTACGGCCATCGTAACCGGCGGCGGGCAGGGCATCGGCCGGGCGATTTGCGGTATCTTCGCCGAAGAAGGCGCCGCCGTCGTGGTCGTGGATATCAACGAATCCGCCGCAGAGGAGACCGCCCGGATGCTGAACCGGGAAGGCTATCCCGGACGGTCCGCGCGGGCCGTCCGGGCGGACATCTCGGTCGCGGCGGAGATCAGCGCTCTGGCGGACGGTGTCGTCGAGGAATACGGCCGCGTGGACATTCTCGTGAATAACGCGGGACTGGCCCTGTTCAGATCGGTGGAAGCGTGCACGGAGGAAGAATGGGACCGGGTGATGGCGGTCAACCTCAAGGGACCGTTCCTGCTGTCAAAGGCCCTGTTGCCCACCATGATCGCCCGGCGATCCGGGGCGGTAATCAACCTGGCCTCGGTCGCGGGGAAGACCGGCGGCGTAGTGTCCGGAGCGCCCTATTCGGTCTCCAAGGCCGGGATCGAGTGCCTGACCAAGTCGCTGGCCCGCGAGCTTGCGCCGCACGGGGTCCGTGTCAACGCCATCGCGCCCGGGATCATAGATACCGCCCTGACCGCCCATCACGATCCTGCATTCGTCGACGCGATCCCCCTGGGCGGCAGCAAAGGGGAACCACGGGACGTGGCCGAGGCGGCGCTGTTCCTGGCATCGGACCGGTCGCGGCACATCACCGGCGAGATCCTGGACGTCAACGGCGGCCTGTTGATGGACTGACCATGACCACATCCGTTTCAAATTTCGCCCTGGACGTCGTGGACCGGCATGCGAGGCAACCAGGCCGGGTCGCGCTGCGATGGCAAAACGCAGGCGGCTACACGACGGACGTGACCTTCCTGGACATGAAGATACGCTCCGAGAAAGTCGCCTGCGTGTTGCGCAACCACGGCGTGCGTCCGGGACAGCGGGTATTCATCCTGCTGCCGCTGTGCACGGCCTGGTGGGAGTCCGTGCTCGGCTGCATGCGCGCGGGCGCCGTGGCCGTACTGGGCCAGGACGCGTCCACGTCACAGGTGCTGAAGGACCAGATCAATCAGTCCCGATCGACGCTGGTGATCGCGTCCGACGCCGTCGCGGACGTGATCGGCCGGATCATGGACGACTGCAGCCGGATCACCCACTGGCTGTCCGTAGGCTGGGAGCGCGAGGGGTGGGTGGATTTCGATCGCCGGGTCTCCCTCGCCCCGGCCGGCTTCAATGCGGTGGAGACGCACGGATCCGATCCGTGCATCGTCGTGTACGACCAGGGATCGCCGGCCACCGAAACCACGCACTGTCACGGCGACGAAAGATACGACCTGGAGCAGCTCGACGCGTGGCGCGACGGGCTGGCCATCGCGTTACAGGAAGTGTCCGAGCAACCATGATTCGCGCACTGACCGACTGCCTGGTGGTGGAGTTGACCACGCAATTGCCGGGTCCCTACTGCGCCATGCTGCTGGCCGATCTCGGCGCCCGGGTGATCAAGGTGGAACCGCCCGGCGGGGATCCCCTGCGCGGTTTCCCCCCGGCGTACGCCAGCGTCAACCGCGGCAAGCGGAACATCGTGATCGACCTCAAAAAGGACGCGGGGAGGGCGGTCATGAGCCGCCTGATCGGCCGGGCGGACGTCGTGCTGGAAGGATTCCGGCCCGGCGTGGCGGAACGGCTCGGCGTGGACTATCCGGCGGCAAAAAGTCTGAACCCCGCCGTCGTGTACTGCGCCATCTCGGGATTCGGACAGGAAGGCCCCTACCGGGACCGTGCCGGCCATGACATCAACTACCTCGCGATCGGCGGCATGCTCGGTCGCGGCGATCAGCTCGCGGTCCCTCCCGTACTGATTTCAGATCTTTCCTCCGGCCTGTATGCCGCGCTGGCCGTTTCCGCCGCCCTCTTGCGGCGCGCGGCCACGGGGGAGGGAAGCTTCATCGATCTGTCCATGACCGACTGCGTCCTTTCATGGATGGCGCTCGATCTCGCCGAGGCGGCGCGGGATCCAGACGCGGCGGCGCAGGATCCAGACGCGGCGGCGCAGGATCCAGACGCGGCGGCGCAGGATCCAGACGCGGCGGCGCAGGATCCAGACGCGGCGGCGCAGGATCCAGACGCGGCTCGTGGGCAGTTCCTCGGGAACATCCCGCATTACGGGATCTTCAAGACCTCGGACGGCCGGCATATCAGCCTCGGGATCGTCCACGAGGACCATTTCTGGGCGCGCCTGTGTGGCGTGCTTGAACTCGACGAGTGGCGGGACTGGCCCACGGAAAAGCGCCTGGCCCGAGCGGCCGAAATAAGGGAGAAACTCCGCGCCGTTTTCGCCACGGCATCCTGCCGGGAATGGGACCGGAGACTGCGCGAAGCCGACGTTCCCTGCGCACCGATTTACCATCTTGACGAGTTGCCGGACGACCCTTATATACAGTATCGAAACCCGTTTTATCATCTCGTCGCTTCCGACCTGTCGGAAAGCCGCCAGGTCAGGCCGCCGTACCGTACAGATCCGCTGGAGTCCGAAGCCCAGCTTCCGCCTCCCGTCAAAGGTGAACATACGCGATCGGTGCTATCGGATTCCGGATACGACGATGACGAGATCGACCAATTGATACGACTAGGCGCAGTTCACGCATCCCGAATCGGGGAGTAGCAGCCGAATCCCAAAGGAGATATGATGAGCATCCGCGTGCGAAACTGGCGTGACCAGGCGCCTTATGTCGGGCATATCAGCGCGCTGGTCTGGACGCTATACCAGTCCCATGACAAAGACGAGACCTCTCCGCCGGAAATCAACCGGCTCCACGGCATCAACAGTTTCGTCAAGCACGGTCTGCAGGGCCATCAACACTCGGACCACCACCAGCACGACGCCATAGAGCAGTTGTATTTCATCCTCCGCGGGCGCGGCCAGTTGCTGATCGGGGACGACAAGGTGGACGTACGGGACGGCACGGCCGTCTACATGCCCGTCAACGTGCCTCACCAGGCGTTCAACGACAGCGAAGGCTGGATGGAGCACCTGATCGTCAGTTGCCCGCTCGACGAAATCCGGGAGGGCACGCCCGCGGTGCGGGACTGGCGCGACGTCCATCCGGTCGTACTGGAAGGCGGCACCGTGTCCTGGCCGCTCCTGCGACGCGAGGAGGAAGCCCCGGCCGGCGAAGGCGGCGTGCTCCAGCGCGTGCAAAGCGTGACCCGATATGCGGTTCAGGGGCGCCAGGGAACGGCCTGGCAGCAGCTGGATGGCATCGAGCTGGTCCACTACGTGCTCAGCGGATTCGGGATCGTCGTGGATCTGGACGGAGACCGCCAACTGGTCACGGAAGGTTCCGCGGTCCACGTGCTGCCCGGGGTTGCCCATCGATTCTCCAACGAGGGCGAGGGCTGGCTCGAGTATGTCACGTTCGCCGTCGATGTTGGTGAGGTCGAAGCGCCGGACGAATCCGAAGTATTCGAGGAGTCCGCAGCGCCGGCTGAGCAGTACGGCGTGGAGGAAATCGCCGAGTCCGCCGTGGTGGCGGAAGTCGACTGGGACGACGCCGACGCGGTGGAGACCGAAGAGGAAATCGAGGAGGACGGGGCCGACGATGACGTGGAGTCGGCACAGGCCGAAGATGAGGCCGAGGCAGAGGCTGAAGATGAGGTGGAGGCCGCGGCGGATGACGCCGCGACGACCGAAGAGGAGGCCGATGACGAAGCGGAGGTCGCAGCGGAAGTCGCCGAGGCGACCGATGATGGCGAAACGGAAGTAGAATTAGATGACGCCGAGGTCGAGGAGGTCGCGGACGAGGATGTCGCAGTAGAGGATGTAGATGACGCCGAGGTCGAGGAGGTCGCGGACGAGGATGTAGATGACGCCGAGGTCGAGGAAGACGCCGAGGTTGAGGAAGAGGAAATAGAAGATTTGGTCGAAGAGGACCAGACCGAAGCGGACCAGGCCGAAGCGGACCAGGCTACCGGAAGTGTCGAAGCGGACGACGACGATTTCGACCTGGAAGACGACGATGCGGACTTCGATATCGAAGACGAAGATGAAACCGCCGTGGAGGACGAAACAGGGGAGGACGACGATTCCCCTGATGCGGACAGACGTTAATCGAAAGCGTACGTGAACAACCTACCCGCCCGTTCGTTCGGGCGAACCGGCATGCGTCCGGCGGCGCTGGCCATGGGAGCCGCCTTTCTTCACGAAAGTCCCGAGGCGGTCGAGGCCATTCAGACCGCCCTGGAACTGGGCGTCAACTATTTCGATACCTATCCGGGCCACCACGAGGAGAAATGGGGTGACGCGCTTTCCGGCGTTCCCCGGTCCTCCTACTATCTCCAGGCCAAGATCGGCACCCATCCCGAACGCAGGAAGGACTTCTCCGGGGAAAGCGCCAGGTGGAGCCTGGACCAGAGCCTGCGATCCCTGAAGACAGACTACCTCGACTGCGTACTCGTGCACGATCCGGCCGATGTGGACGAATTGCTGCGCGAAGGCGCGGTTTTCGACGTGCTGCGCGAAATGAAATCGCAGGGCGTGGTCAGGAACATAGGGCTCGGTGCCCGTTCCCATGACTGGCACGTACGGCTGATCGACGAAGGCTTCTGCGACGTGTCCCTGACCTTCCTGGACTACACCCTGGTCAATCAGTCGGCCGCAGCCACCATCTTTCCGGCGGCCAGGAAGCGGGCAACGGGCGTCATCCTGGCCAGCGTGCAGGGCATGGGCCTGCTCACCGGACAGGAGCCCGATCCGGAACGCGAGCGGGGCATGCATCCAGGGTCCGAGCCGCGCGCCCATCGAATCTGGACCTGGTGCCGCGAGCATGGTGTCAACATTCGCCACCTGGCCATACAGTTCTGCCTGGCGGCGCCGGTGGACAGCATCGTCATGTTCGGACCGGCGAGCATCCGGCACGTCCAGGAGGCCTACGAGGCCGCCACCGAGACGATTTCGACCGAACTCTGGGAAGCGTTCGACCGGGATTTCGGCATCCGTCCGGGCATGGATGCCGGACTGTCATAACAAAGGGAACCTGACCACGTTGTCCTCACTGAACTTCTCGCCCCGCGTACCCGTCATCGACGCGAATGTGTGCGTGGGCAATCACCATACCGGACCGTCGCCCTGCCAGAGCCCGGCGCAACTGCTCGACGAAATGGATTTCCACCGGGTCGGGCGGGCCGTGATCTACCATGCCCAGGGTGAACAGATCAGCCCGACGGACGGCAATCGGTACCTGGAGGACTGGCTCGACGAGGACGGACGTCTTATCCCCCAGTGGTCGGTTGCGCCGGTGGAAACCTCCATGCAGCAGCTAGAGGATCTCCACGGCCAGGGCCGCGTGCGTTCCGTCCGGCTTCACGACTGCCAGTCCGCCGGACTTCCTTTTCTTCCATGGGGTTACGACGAACTCCTGACTTTTATTTCAGATGCCGGGATCCCGATCTGGATCCCGTTGATGGACGTCGAGGTGGACCACCTGGTCACGACGCTCAAGGCCTATCCGGACCTGCACGCCGTACTCGTCGGCGCGCATTATACCCACGCGCTGGTCGTTCGCGGGCTGCTGGAAGCGAGTTCCCTTGCCGTAATGGAACTCAGCCGGTACGAACCCATCGGCGAGGTGGAGGCTCTCGTGGAACGGTTCGGCGCGGAACGGTTCGTCTACGGCTCGTGGTATCCCCGGTACGCCATGGGGCCGATCCTGTTCTACCTGCACCACACGCGCATGGGCGAGGATGAACTCGCTCGGATCTGCGCGGGGAACGTCGAGCGACTGCTCGGAGTCACGGAGGGGTCATGATAGACGGCACGAGGGTGATCGACTACCACGGACACGTTGGCCGGTGGGAACGGTACGGCATGGTGGACGATCCGAAGCTCCTCCTGGGGGCCATGGATGCCGCCGGCATCGATATCGCGTGCCTGTTCCACATATTTCATCCCGACGGGACCACGGGCAATGATCTGACGGCGAAATTCGTCGCCAAGAACCCGGACCGCTTCGTGGGTTTCGCCTATGTCTCGCCGACCATGCCCGAACGGATGGTACCCGAACTGGAGAGGGCGATCGACAAGCTGGGGTTTCCGGCCATCAAGCTCTACCCGCCCTATACGCCCTGGCCCTTCAACGAGGAACCCTGGCATCCGATCTACGAATTCGCCCAGGACCGGGGGCTGGCCATTATCTTCCACACGGACCACTTCATCAACAGCCGGCCCCGTTACTTTGAAGACCTCGCGCCGGCCTACCCCCGGGTGAACTTCGTCTCCGCCCACTGCGGCAACGTGCCCGAAGCCCGCGCGGAGGCCATCGCCGCCGCGCGGAAGTACCCGAACGTCTACCTGGAAACCTGCTCGACGTACCGTACGCCCGGCGTGATCGAAGAACTGGTGGAAAAGGGCGGGGCCGACCGCGTGCTTTACGGATCGGACATGCCCCTGATGGACCCCAGGCCGCAGATCGGCAAGATCATCACGGCCCGGATATCCAACGAGGCGAAACGCATGGCACTGGGCGAAAACGCGGCCCGGCTGCTGGGCATTTAAGGACAGGAGGGTTACGTGATTCTCGGCCAGGCTGAACTGCACAACGTACACGAACTGCTGGACGACCCCGGCGGCGCGGGCAGTATCTGCTGCCGCGTGCCGAACGACCTGCGCGTGACGCTGAACGAATCGGCGAAGAACAATGCCCTGCAGGCCTCCGGGTGCGAGATCCGGTTCAACCTGGAGGGACCGGAGGCGGTCATCACGCTCCAGAGCCCCGACGGTCCGACACTCGCGGAAGTGTACCAGGGTGATTTCTTCAGCGCCCTGCATATCGTGGACGCGTCCCCTACGCGGATCTCCGTGGCGCGCCCCGAGTCCGAAGCGGACATGCGCCGGGTCACGCCGTCCGATGCGCGGTTCGATACCGGCCTTACCCGGGTGGTCCTGCCGTGGCGACCCGCGGTCCGTCTGGTTTCCATCGAAGGCGAGACGTCCCTGCCGAGGCCGGACCAGGCGCCGCAGACCCGGTATCTGGCCTACGGTTCGTCGATTACCCACGGCAGTACGGCCGTCCGGCCCACGGGCACATACCCCGCCCGGACCGCAGAGTTGCTGGGCACCGATCTCTTCAACCTGGGATTCGGCGGCGGCGCCCACATGGAAGGGGGCATGGCGGATTACATCGCCGGACGCACGGACTGGCACATCGCCACGTTGGAGATGGGCATCAACGTCGTGCAGTCCTTCAGCGTGGACGAGTTTTACAACCGCGTCGCGTACTTCGTGACCACGATCGCCGATGCCCATCCCGACGACTGGATCTTCTGCATTGACATCTTCCCGTGCCGGTATGATTTTACGGGCGTCGAAAAATGCGAGACCTTCCGGTCCATCGTGGCCGAACGGGTGCTGGAGTTGAACCGTCCCAGGCTCGTACATATTCCGGGAAGCGCCATGCTCCGGTCCAACACCGGCCTCACGGTGGACCTCGTGCATCCGGCGCCCGCCGGTTTCGAGGAGATGGCGCGAAACCTGGCGGACATCATTAGTGCGCGCAGAACGTAGTCTTTAAACATCATTCGGCAGGCCAAAAGGGGAAACAAATGGAAACCATCCGGGTAGGCGTGGTTGGCGCCGGCACCAATACCGTGACCATGCATATACCGAAGCTGCAGGCGATTAAAGGAGTGAAGATCGTCAGCGTGTGCAACCGCAGCCGCGCTTCGTCGGAGCGGGTGGCGAAGCAGTTCGGCATCCCGACGATCTACGAAACGTGGACCGAGTTGATCGAGGCCGAAGATACGGACGCTATCGTCGTCGGGACCTGGCCCTATCTGCACTGCGCCACGAGCCTGTCGGCCCTGGCGAACGGCAAGCACATCCTGTGCGAGGCGCGCATGGCCATGAATTACGAAGAGGCCCAGCTCATGTACGACGCCGCGCAGAATAACCCGGACCTCGTCGCCCAGATCGTGCCTTCCCCCATGACGCTGTGGGCGGACAAGACCATTCAGCGCCTGATCGCGGATGGGTACGTGGGCGAAATCCTCAGCGTGGAACTCCGCTCCTCCGGCAGCGATTTCATCGACAGCGAAGGTCCGCTGCACTGGCGGCACAACACGGACTACAGCGGGATGAACGTCATGACCATGGGGATCTGGTACGAGGCCATGCGGCGCTGGGTCGGGGATCCGCTTTCGGTTTTCGCCCAGGGCAAGACCTTCACGAAGATGCGCCGTGACGCCGAAAGCGGCGTCATGCGCGCCGTCAGGGTGCCGGAGCACGTCGACATCGTGATGGACATGATCTGCGGCGCGTCTGCCTACATCAAGATATCAGTCGTCCAGGGCCTGGCCAACGAAAGCGAAGCCACCATCTACGGCAGCGAAGGCACGATCCGTATGGGCGAAGGCAAGCTTTACGGTGCTCGGCGGGGGGACGACGCCCTGAGCGAGATCGAGATCCGGCCCGAAGACCATGGGGAATGGCGGGTCGAAGAGGAGTTTATCAACGCCATTCGCGGACTGGAGAAGGTGTCCCACACGCCCTTCGACGTCGGGATCAAGTACATGGAATTCACCGAAGCCGTGACCCGGAGCATGTCGGAAGGCAAGGCCATCGCCCTGCCGTTGTAAGCGTTGGGCGGACGGTGCGGACCCACCGTTCACGGAGCTGTGCTGGCCTGTTACGTAGAAGTGACGCGGTCCACGTAGGCCAGGACGGCGTCGACCAGGTCCTGCGGGACCGATTCGTTGACGACGGTGAAGTCCGCCATAGCGATGGGCCCGCCCTTCTCGATGTTCTCGATCTCCGCGTGGTCCCGCTTACGCGCCTCATCCGCCGTGAGGGGACGCATCCGGAACTGAGGGTCCGTCCGCGCGTCGTGCGTCCGGCACTCCAGCCGGCGGTAACGGGTCTTCGGCGAAGAGACCACGGCCACCACGTGGATGCGGTCGCCGAAGGTCTCTTTGAGGATCTTGTGTTCCGACCACGAATACAGCCCGTCGATCACCACGTGGCCGTGTTTCAGTCCGTCCTCGATGGCGGGCAGCGATAGCAGTGCGAAGGCGCCCATCCCGTGGACGCGCCGCAGCCCTTCGCGCATCTCCTTCTCGTTCTCAGGGTTCACTTCCCGTCCTTCCGCCCTGAGCCGGTCGATGGTCACCTGGCCGAATCGGATATGGCGCCAGCCCCGGTCGACCAGACATTCGGCGGCCGTCGATTTCCCAGACCCGGTCATGCCTACGATGGCGACGATTAGGTGCATTTCAGGACCGCCTGGTTGCAGAGAAGGAAGACGAAAACCGGGCTGAATATACCCATTTCGCAGGGTCCTGTCAAAGCGGATGTATGCGGGATAGATTGTCCTTGACGATCACCCCGCGTCCATTTTGTTTTAAGTTTCTTCGACGATTCAATAACGACCCCATTCCCGTGCGTGACGGCAACGGAGGCAGGCCATGGCTGAATCATCACCCGATCGCGTCGGAAGTCGATTTCAACTCGAGACCGAGCTGGCCCGGGATCTCGGCCTGGTCGCGGCCACGACGATCATCGTCGGCGGCATCATCGGATCCGGCATATTCGGCGCGCCCGCGGGTATCGCGGCCGTTCTGGGCTCCCCCGATCTGTTCCTGCTGGTCTGGGTCATCGGCGGCCTGCTCTGCTTCTCGGGTGCGCTGTGCTTCGCCGAACTGGGCGCCATGATGCCCCGTACGGGCGGCATCATCGTGTACTTGCGAGAGTCCTATCCCCCCCACGTGTCCTTTCTATACGGGTGGACGGAGACCGCCGTGATCTGTCCCGGCGCGCTGGCCGCCGTCGCCATGATCTGCACCTCTTACCTCGGTTACTTCGTACCTGATATCTCCCTGGAAAACGTGCTGCTGCAGGCTGGACCGGTGATGGTCTCGACCCAGCACCTGGCGATTTTCGCCGTCCTGGCCCTGCTCGGAGCCGTCAACTATGCGGGCGTTCGATTCGGGGGCATCATATCCAATGTGTCGACCTTCGCCAAGGTCGCGGCCCTGCTGGGCCTTGTATTCCTCGCCCTGATCGTCGGTGGGTCCGCGGAGCATTTCTCCACCCCGTCGGCCACGGGCAGGGAGATGAGCCTGTTCGGTGCGCTGGGTACGGCCATGGTCGGCATCCTGTTCTCGTACAACGGCTGGTACAACACGAACAACGTGGCGGGTGAGGTGAAGGACCCGCGCCGCGTGCTGCCACTGGCCATCATCATCGGGCTGAGCCTCTGCATGCTGGTCTATCTGGCCGTCAACTGGGCATACCTTTACGTCATGAACATCGACGAAATCGCCGGGTCGAACCAGATCGCCGCCGAGGTGGCGGAAAGGCTGATCGGGCCGGTAGGCGGCTCACTCACCTCCCTGGCGGTTATCGTCGCCACCTTCGGCACCTTGAACGCCAACATCATGTACATGCCGCGCATCGCCTACGGCATGGCCCGCGAGCGCCTCTTCTTCAACTGGTTCACCCGGGTGCATCCCAGGTTTCGGACCCCGTCGCGAACGATCACCACCCTGACCATCCTGGGCATGGCGTGGAGCCTCGTCGGCAACTTCATGGAAATCGTCCTGGCCGTGATGTACGTGCTGTTCGTGTTCTACGTGTTGACCGTGATCGCCGTGTTCATCCTACGCCGGAAGTATCCTGACGAACCCCGGCCGTTCAAGGTGTGGGGCTACCCTATCACACCGCTCTTCTTTATCGTGGTATCTCTCGGATACATCGTATCGACCGTCGTTTTCAGCTTCGGCGACGCCCTGCCGGGCATTATCGTCCTGCTCCTCGGCGTGCCGGTGTACCTGCTGTGGTTCCGCAGGCAGGCGGCCGGTGCGTAGACTTCAGATTGCAGACTTCAGGTTTTTGATTAACTCACAGATCAAGAAAAAGAGGAGTTATAGATGCCCGTCATGAACGGCGGCGAGGCCCTCGTCCGGTCCCTGCACGCCAACGGCGTCGAGGTCGTCTTCGGACTGCCCGGCGCCGGCCAGTACGAAGCCATCGACGCGATCTACCGGCAGGAGGGCATGCGGTACGTCACCACGCGGAACGAACAGGCGATCAGCTACATAGCGGACGGTTACGCCCGCGTGAGCGGCAAGCCGGGCGTGGGCATCGCGGTCGAAGGGCCCGGGTTCTTCAACACCACGGCCGGACTGGCCACCGCTTACGCCCAGTCCTCGCCCGTGCTGCTGGTTACCGGCGATCACCACGGCGTGTCCATACCCGGCCAGGCCCCGCACGACAGCCGGGGCGACTACGGCGCCTACTCGAAGTGGGCGGGCCGTGCGGATTCGCCCGGAGACGTCCCCGGCCTGGTCCGGGAGGCCTTCCGCCAACTCAGCACCCCGCGGAAACGGCCCGTCGTCCTGGAGATCGGCCCTCACGTATTCAGGGCCGAGGAGGAGGTCCGCCTAGTGGAAGCGGCGTCGTACTCGCCCGCGGCGGGCGACGCCGGCCAGCTGGCGCACGCGGCCCGGCTGCTGGCGGATTCGAAACGGCCCCTGGTCTGGGTCGGCGCCGGGGCGTCGGAAGGCGCGCCGCTGATTAGGGAGATTGCCGATCACCTGGGCAGCCCGGTCGTCAGCAGCCGCAGCGGGAAGGGCATCCTTCCGGCACGGCATCCGCTTTCGCTGGGGATGTTCGAGGCGCGGTTCAAGCCGCTGAAGGACCGGGTGGACGAATGCGACGTGATCCTGGCCGTGGGCACGGCGACCGACCTGAGCGCGCGACTGGATGGGCAGACGGTGATCCGGATCGACGACGACCCCGACGAGATCGACCAGGACGGAAACCATACTCACGGCATCCTGGGCGACGCCGCGCTGAGCCTGGAGGTCCTGTACGAAAACCTGGCCGGCCTGTCCGCGCCGAGGCAAAACGTCACCGAGGACATCCAGGCGATCAACGCCCACCGTTTCGGTCCGGCGGAACAACTCCAGCCCCAGGGCGCCTTCATGGACGCCATGCGTGCAGCCATACCGGACGACGGGATCTTCGTGGGCGGGATGAACCAGATGGGATACTACGGACGGAACTACTACCAATCTCAGTCCCCGAGGGGATACCAGACTTCCTCGCACCACGGCACGCTGGGCAGCGTGTTCCCCGTCGGCATCGGCCTCAAGATCGGACGCCCCGACCGCGCGGTCGTCGTGGTCTCCGGCGACGGCGGCATCCTCTACAACCTCCAGGAACTCGCCACGGCCGTGCAGTACGGCATTAACATCGTGGCTGTCGTCTTCAACGACAACGCCTACGGCAACGTGTTGCGGGCCCAGATGGAGGAATTCGATGGCCGCGTCATCGGCACCGAACTCCACAATCCGGATTTTGTGAAACTGGCGGAAGCCTATGGCGCAAGGGGGGTGTTGGCCGAGGATGCGTCACAGCTGGAAGCGGCAGTAGCCGAAGCCGTTACAGCGGACGCACCGACCCTGATCGAGGTGCCGGTCGGGCCCTGGGAGCGAAGGTACTAGGCAGGGCATTTCCAGTTCAGGTCGCACCCCGCTTCCCGCAAGAAGCGGATGCCCTCGTCCCAGTGGCGGTCGACGTTGCCTACGCCGTGGGAATCGTCCCCGGGTACCACGGCAATTCCCATTTTCAGCGCTTGCTCGAGTACCGGCCGGGAGACATAGGGCTCGGCCTGGCCTTTTTTGAGCGCGGCCAGGTTGTAGTCCAGGATCGAACCGAGATCCCGGATTGCCTCCAGGTTGCGCACTACCCGGTCCCACACGAAGGACTTGACGAGGCGCGTCCTGTAATCGGGGTCGAAGATCCTGACCAGGTCGAAGTGGCCGATCACCTCGGGACGCAGCTTCGTGATCATCTCGTACTGCCGGTCAAAGTACGCGCAGTACAACTCGTCCACGCCCCCGACCGTTTCCGCCGCGCCACGGTACCATTCTGGCGATCCATCGAACAACTCGTCGTTGATCTGGTGCACGGAACCCACGATATAGTCGGGTTCGTGCGCCTCCCTTACCACGGGTACCCAGCTTTCATACCCGCTGTACGCCTCCGTTTCGAAGGCTACCAGGACCCTGATCTGCAACGCGTACTTGTCCCGGAGTCGGCGGCAGACCGCCATGTACCTGGCGAATCTCGCCTGCTGATCGACGGCGTTCAACCCGGCAGCCAGTTCGTCGGGGTAGCTCAATGCGTCCCGCTCCGGCGGCATGTGCTCGGTGATGCCCACCCAGGTGTATCCATGGTCGATGTAGGCCCGTACGATCTCCTCCAGCGAGTCCTCCGCGTGATCGCAGAACTCACCGCTGTGGCCGCCGTGGACGGAAACGCGTTCGGGGAATGAGGCCATGCTCAAACCTGTTTCGATGGTTGCGACTACGCAATACCAGCCGACGCCCATGCTCGATGCATCGCTTCGGACGTCTCCCGCAGGGCGTCCCGCGGGGCCAGGGCGTTCACCCGCGCGCTGAAAGGTTCGGCGGTGACCGGTCCATCGTAACCCATGGCGTCCAGTGCTTTGAGGAACCGGGCTATGTCGAGGACGCCGGTTTCGCCGGGCAGGCACCGTACGTTGTCGATATGCTCGTCCACCGGGATCCCGGCCGGCGCGTCGTTGACGTGCACGTTGACCACGTCGCCGTTGCACAGCCGCGCGAGGTCATCCCAGGTGCCGCGGGACGTGTACCAGTGCCACAGGTCCAGTAGCAGACCCACGTTCGGACCCAGGTCGCGGCATAACGACAGCATGCCGTCCATGGTATGGATGAACGCGTGCTTCCTGCCCCGGCGAAGCGTTTCCGGGCCGATGAACTCCAGGCCGAACCGGCAGTCGTGCTCCCCGAGGATCTCCGCCACGGGCTTCAGCCTTTCTACGTGAAAGGCGTAGTTTTCGTCGAAGGTCTGTTCATCGGACCAGGGCATGACCACGGCAGTCGTCCGCAATGCGCCGATGTCCCGTGCCAGGGCGGCATACCGGCGAAGCCGGGTCAGTTCTTCCGTCCACTTTTTCCCGGCCCCGTGCCATTCGATCGGCAGGCCCCAGTTGCCGGGACGGCAGCCGGCCCTCCCGAAAAGATCGCGGACCTCCCCGGCAGAAGTCTCCCGGGCCAGTTCGGCCAGATCAGGCAGGTTGACATCGACGCCGTCGAACCCGTACTGCAGGGCCATATCCAGCGCTTCGTCCAGGGAAGCGTGGATGCCGATCATGCCCGGGTTGAGGTTCTTGTACATATGCCCCGGCCTTACCCGGTCTTGACGCGCTGGAACCGCTTCTTGCCCGCCCTCAGGAGCAGGACGCCTTCGTCGTCGAGATCCCCCGTGCCGAGCATCCGGTCGATGGCGGCCACGCGCTCGCCGTTGACGGACGCGCCGCCCTGCTGGATCAGCCTGCGCACCTCGCTTTTGCTCCTGCCCAGTTCGGCTTCCACGAACAGGTCGACCACGTTGATGCCGGCCTCCAGGCGGTCCCGGCCGATCTTCACGGTGGGCACGTCCTCCGCCCCCGCCTGCGCGCCGCCGAATACGCTTCGTGCGCCGCGCTCCGCCTGGGTCGCCGCTTCCTCTCCGTGGGTAATCTTCGTCGCCTCGAAGGCCAGGACCGACTTGGCGTGGCGGATCTTCTCGCCCTCGAGGGCGCCGAGTTCCCGCACCTGCTCCATGGGCAGGAAGGTAAAATGGCCCAGGAGGCCTTCCACGTCCCGGTCGTCCACGTTGATCCAGAACTGGTAGAAGTCGTAGGGCGAGGTCATCTCGGGATCGAGCCAGACGGCGCCCTCGGCCGTCTTGCCCATCTTCTTGCCGTCCGACAGGGTCAGCAGGGGCGTGGTAATCGCCTGCGCGGCCGCCCGTTCCTTGCGACGGATCAGGTCCACGCCGGCCACGATGTTCCCCCACTGGTCGTCTCCCCCGAACTGCATCGTGCAGCCGTACTCCCGGAAGAGCATGAGGAAGTCGTAGGCCTGGAGGATCTGGTAGTTGAATTCCAGGAAGGTGAGGCCCGTCTCCATGCGCAGCCTGTAGGCCTCGGCCGTCAGCATCCGGTTTACGCTGAAATGTTCTCCGATCTCCCGCAGGAAGGAGATGTAGTTCAGCGTGCGCAGCCAGTCCGCGTTGTTCACCATCGACGCCCGGCCCGCCTGGCCCTCGTGACCCGCCTGGTCCTCGTGGCCCGCCTGGCCCTCGTGGCCGCCGTCGAAATCGAGGTAGCTGCTCAGCTGCTTCTTGATCCGAAGGATGTTCTGATCGATGTCCTCCGCCGAAAGCTGGGGACGCAGGGCGTCCTTGCCGCTCGGATCGGGGATCATCGCCGTGCCGCCGCCCACCAGGGCGATGGGCCGGTGACCGCCGCGCTGCACGTGGGCCAGCATCATGATCTGGACGAGATTGCCGACGTGCAGGCTCTGCCCCGTCGGATCGAACCCGATATAGCAGGTGACGGTCTCGTTTTTGAAGGCCCGGGACACGGCCTCTTCGTTCGTGACCTGGGAGACGAACCCTCGTTCCTTCAATACTTCGAATGCACTGGACATGCTGGGAGATTCCGATTTACTGGGACAACGAGTTAAAGGGACACGGCCTGTCCCGTTCGGGAAGATTCGTAGATGGCGAGGATGAGCGCGAGGGACTTCTTGGCTTCCTCGCCCGTGATGCGGGGCGTGCCGCCGTGCCGGATCAGGCTGACCATGTCCTCGATCACGTTGCGCGGACCCTCGTAGGGAAAGGGATCGTCGGCCGATTCATCCGGGACATGCCAGGCAGCGACCTTGTTTCCGGCCGTTATGACCAGCCCCTGCGTGCCGTGCAGTTCCACCCCGGCGGGGATGGTGACGGGACAGGTCGTCGTACCCAGGATGGTTCCGACGGCGCCGCTCTTGAACCGGAGCATGGCCATGCCTAGGTCCTCGGATTCGATGTCGTGGTTGAACACCCCGATCTGTCCCTGGACGTTTTCGACCTCGCCCATGTACCAGCCCAGCAAATCGATCTGGTGCACGGACTGGTTGATCAGCGAGCCGCCGCCGTCCAACGCCCACGTGCCGTGCCAGCCCTCGTAGTAAGCATCGTTCCTGAACCACTTCAGCCGCACTTCGCCCAGGATCATTCGCCCGAGGCGACCTTCGTCCACGGCCTGCTTGACGCGCACGTTGTCGGCCATGTACCGCGCTTCGAAATCGACGGCCAGGATCACGCCGGCCTCGCGGCAGGCCGCGATCATCCGGTCCGCCCTTTCCAGGCTGACCTCCACGGGCTTGGTGGTGATGACGTGCTTGCCCGCATTCGCGGCCGCGATGGCGAAGTCCGCATGGGTACCGCTGGGCGTCATCACCGTGATGACGTCGATATCGTCGCGGTCGAGCAGGCGGCGGTAGTCCCGGTACCAGTCGATGCCGTACTCTGCCTCGGCCTTCCGGCCCCGCTCCTCGTCGAGTTCGGCCACCGCCACGAGCCTCGCGCCCTCCGTCTCGCTTATGAAACGGGCGCGCACCGCGCCCATGCCAAGCCCTATCACGCCGAAACCGACGGGATCGGTGCTCAAGTCGAACTCCTTTTCATGTGACTGGATAGATCATCGCCGGTCCGGGCGGGACTTCCTCCTGCCGGACCGACACGCGATGCAATGCCGTTCATTCTTCGAATCGGCCCGAACCCACGGTCAGGAATTCGCCCGCGAGCAATTCGTGCAGGATCTCCACCTTGTTGCCCGTACGCCGATGCAGATCGCCGAGGACCTCCTCGCCCGCAAGCTCGTCGACGCAACCGACGTGCTCCACGTATTCTGCCACGAGTTCCTCGTTCCATTCTCCATCGATACTGGCGGTTACGTAGACCGAAAAGGTTTTGATGGGCATGGGATACTCATCCGGAATCATCACCTGTACATCACGAATCACTTCATTCACCCGGATCGACTGGACGCTTTTTTCCTTCAACTCGCGTATCATATCGTTGAGATCGGTGAATGTAAGCTTCATGGAAAGGCTCCTCTCCGGCCACGGGCCGTATACCTGCAAATCGGTATGACAGCACAAGAATGAGGGACGCAGCGCAGGCAGGCCTGCTGAACGTGTTGCGACCTGAAACTAAAGCTGGATCTTAACGTGGCGTTGGTCTGCATTTTAGGCTAAGCGGAAGGAGCGTTCCTGTCAAGCGGTTTTTGGCCGGTTTGCGCACGGTTTCGCCGGCGGTTGTCAGGGTCTGCGCAAGTCCCGCCCGCGCACGAACAGACCCCGCTTGACAACCGGTACCGATCAATCTAAATTTCAGTGAAAAGTACAGGTGTTCTGGCACCTTGTCGAGTACAGTCGCGCGCCAGCCGGCTGGCTGTTCTCGGCAATGCGAGGGCACGAAGGCCAAAGGGAGCCCGCCATGCTGGATGAAATCCTGGCCCAGGAATATCCGAAACAGGAGACGTTGAAGGACGGTACCAAGGTTTCGATCCGCCCGCTCGAAGCGGACGACGTGGAAGCGCTGTACGCCTTTTTCCAGTCGATCCCGCGCAAGGACCGGATCTTCCTGAAGGACGATATCCGCGACAAGAGCATCATCCAGGGATGGTGCAGCAATATCGACTGGGACGTCGTCATCCCCATCGTGGCGATCGTGGACGACGATATCGTCGCCGAGGTCTCGCTGCATCGCGAGCGCCGCGGATGGAAAAGCCATATCGGCAAGCTCCGCCTCGTCGTACACCCCGACTTCCGCCGCCAGGGGTTGGCCGTCGATATGATCAACGAACTGATCGCCGTCGCCCTTCACACCGGATCCATCGAGCAGCTCAACGCCGAGTGCATGGTGGACGTCCAGCGCGGCGCGATCCTCCTGCTGCAGCTCGTCGGGTTCGTGCAGCGCGCCATCCTGCCCGGCCAGGTCCGCGACATCGAGGGAAGCGTGCACGACCTCGCCCTGCTTTCCTACACCCTGCGCGACCAGGAAGACTTCCCGGCCCTGGACTAGCGCGGGGGACCTACCCCTTCACCGCTCCGATCGTAATGCTCCGCACGAAATAGGGCTGGAAGACGAGAAAGAAGGCGATCATGGGCAGGGCCGACACCGCGGCCCCGGCCATGAGCAGGCCGTAGTCGGTGTAGTACTGGTTCTGCAGGGAGTTGAGCCCGACCTGCAGGGTCAGCATCGAGCTTTGGTTAATCACGATCAGCGGCCACAGGAAGTCGTTCCATACCCCCATGAAGGTGAAGATGGCCAGCACGCCCATCCCCGGTTTCGCCAGCGGCAGGATCACCCGCTGAAATACCCCCCACTCCCCGCAACCATCCATGCGCGCAGCCTCGATGAGTT
>JAPPBT010000082.1 GCA_026702745.1 Gemmatimonadota bacterium | reverse complement strand
TCCTTGTGAGCAAGATATACGCTATTGCCAGTTACACAAAACATGTTACATACTCCACTTTAAATTCGCGTCATCGAGCGAACGATGATTATGAAGCGTGTCCTTGGTCGTGATGATGTTACAACTGATCCAGCACCGGCCTTTCCAGTAAATCTGAAATGCCGGTCGATCCTGCCGGGTAGCTCTTGACACTGCTCATCGCGTAGAGCTCTCAGTCGCCGCAGCCGAACCGGTCACGGTCTACTAAGATCTGCTACGAAAACCATCCGCTTCGTAAGGTCTCCCGCAACTCCCGGACCACCTACGCCGCCGATCCCCTGATGCGCACGAAGACCGTCACGGCGCCCGGACAGTCCCCAGCTTCTTCCTGGCTACCGGCGCCCACCCCAGGAGTTCGCGGGCCTTCGCCATATTCATCTCCTCGCAGTCTTCATCCCCTGATATGAAGAACACCTCGCAGCGGCCTTTGCCGGCCTGGTCGAGGAAACGCAGGCCGGCCAGGTAGGCCGCGGCCATGTCCTCCTCGTCGGTGTAGTAGAGCTTCGGCCCACCGGGCGGGTTCTTGATCCGGTCGATGAACATGGCTCGGTTGCAGGGCCCGGTGATGCGATAGACGAGCAGGCTCATGTCGTACTCGCGGGCGAAATACCGGCAGATCTCCTCCGTCAATCCCTTGGTCAGGCCGTACACGTTGGGGCCGTCCAGGGGCACCTCCTCCTCGGAAGGATACCAGGTCCGGTGCCGGTTGTGGACGCTCATGGTGCCGGTGTAGATCCCCCGCGAAACACCCATCTCGAAGGCGGTCAGCAGCAGCACGTGATGACCCAGGCAATTGACGGTGTAGTTGTCGATGGCCTGCTCCATGGTATGGTGCCGGTCGAATCCGCCCTGCCCGCCCTTCATCGCCATGGTGATGAAGCCGTCCATGCCGTCCAGGGCGCGGCGCACCGCTTCGGGATCGGCGATGGATCCTTCCACGTACTCGACGTCGTCGTGTTGGGGAGTGTTGAGGTCCAGCACCCGCAGGCTGTGGTGCTTCCGCAGGTAGGGCGTGATGGCCGTCCCGACGAGACCGGAACCGCCGACCAGCAGCAGGTTCATGGCAGGGGGCCCTGTCAGTTCGCCGCCTCGGTCGCGACGGCCCTGGGGGTGATTTCCGGTCCCTTCGGCGTGTCCTTGATATCGAAACCGGCGGCGATGATCTGGTCACGCAGCGCGTCGGCGTCGGCATACCGCTTTTCCGCGCGGGCCTGGCGCCGATCCTCGGCAAGGGCCTTGATGTGGTCCGGCACCGCCGTCTCTTCCGGTGCCCACTCGGCCAGGCTCAGTCCCAGAATTTCGTCGAACCGCATGATCGTAGCCTTCTTGAGGGCGTCCGGCAGATCGCTGCGGACCAGGTCCCAGACGACGGACATGGCGCGGGGCATGTTCAGGTCGTTGTTCACGACTTCGGTAAAACGCTGCATGTAGGCCTCGTCCGCTTCCGCGTCGGGCTCACCCCAGCCATGGACGGCCAGCCGCAGCCGGTTCAGCTGCCGTGCGGCGCCTTCGATGCTTTCCCATTTGAAGTTTAGCTTGGACCGGTAACTCGCGCTGAGGCAGAACAACCGGTAGACGAGAGGATCGTAACCCCGGTCGATCAGCGTCTGCACCCTCAGGAACCCGCCCGCGGATTTCGCCATCTTGGCGTCTCCCAGTTGCAGGAAGTAGCCGTGCATCCAGAAGTTGGCCAGGCGCGTGCCGTGACAGGCCTCGGTCTGGGCGATCTCGTTCGAATGGTGCACCGAGATGTGGTCTTCGCCGCCCAGATGGATGTCAAAAAAAGGTCCGAGGTACCTGGCCGACATGGCCGAGCACTCGATGTGCCAACCCGGGAACCCTACGCCCCAGGGACTGTCCCATTCCATTTGCCGCTGCTCGTCCGGCGGGCTGAACTTCCACAAAGCGAAATCGGTGATGCTGCGCTTCTCCGCCATGTCGACCCGGGCACCCGCCTCCAGTCCCTCCACGTCCAGCCGGGCGAGATACCCGTAATCCGGCTGTTTCGACGTGTCGAAATAGATCCCGTCGGAAGTGCGGTACGTGAATCCCTTTGCTTCGATGCACTGGATTTCCCGGATCTGCTCTTCGATATGGTCGGTGGCCCGGCACCAGGTGTCCGGCTCGAGGATATTGAGCCGCCGCATGTCCTCCTTGAAGACCCCGGTGTAGTACTCGGCGATCTCCCAGGCCGTCTTCCCGGCGCGGCGCGCGCCTTCTTCCATCTTGTCCTCGCCGGTGTCCGCATCGGACGTCAGGTGCCCCACGTCCGTAATGTTCATCACGTGGCGGACCTTGTACCCGTTGAAAACCAGCGCGCGACGCAGCAGGTCGCCGAACACGTAGGTACGCATGTTGCCGATGTGGGGGAAATCGTAGACCGTGGGGCCGCAGGCGTAGAGCCCCACCTCGTCCGGGGACAGCGGTTCGAATTCACGCAGGCTGCGGGTGTAGGTGTCGTACAGGACGAGGGGCATGAAACAGGGCTCCGGCGGAACACGTTACACGGTCATTTCGGGTCTGTACAGATACGCAGGAGGACGGGCTATGTCAAGCGGGAATTGGGTGCGTAAGGCATCATCATCGGGTGCGATTTTCATTTCAATGCAATTTCTACGAGGATTTAGCCAAGAGTCAGTCTGAGTCAATCAGAACACACAAAATGACTGTCTGTTTATGGGGGTTTCACTATATTTCTATGAACGAACCGATACTCAAACCGATTGAATGGGTGGGCTCCAGCAGGACAAATTCCGCGGCACAATATTACCGGGCAAATTACGCAGGAGACCAAAACCGATGAAATCTCAACGAGTGAAGATCGAACGCGGCAGTGGCAATGTCTTTGCTGATCTTGGCTTGCCGGATGCCGAAACGCACTTGCTTAAGGCTGAGTTGGTGACACGGATCGACAGGATCATTCGCCAACGTAGGCTGAAGCAGGTCGATGCGGCGAAGTTGCTCGGCTTGTCTCAACCCGACGTGTCGCGACTGATGAGAGGGGACTTCCGGGAGTACTCCATAGATCGGCTTCTGCGCCTTCTGACCACCCTTGGACGCGATGTCGAAATCGTCATCCGCGAATCAGACTCCGGACGACCTGGAAGACTCAGCGTCGAAACCTAAAACCTTCAACGCGCCAGTCTCGACGCAGCGGCGCTTACTGGTCCGCCGCCACGTCGTCCTCCCAGTCCAGCGTCTTGAACCAGTAGTCCCGCCGTTCCTTCAGCCATCCGTCCTCGGTCCGCAGCAGGATCCAGTTGTCGAAGAAATTCAGGGCGTCCGTTTCTCCCTGGCGGATCGCGATGGCCTCGGCGCCGCGGTCCAGGGGTTCGTTAAAGGGGATGAACAGCCGGTCGCTGTTGCGCAGGACCTCGTGTTCCGGTTTGGGTGAGGAAGCGATGACGGCTTCGGCGTTGCCGTTCAGCACCTCCTGGAAGGCGAGGATGTCGTCGTCGAATTGTTGGATGGTCGCGCTGGGAAAGTTTTTCCGCGCCGCCTGGACCGAAGTCGAGCCGCGGCGCACCGCGATGGTCACGTCGGCGCGATCGTAGTCCGCCTTGTCGACGAGATGGCCCGCCTCATCCTTGCTGGCGGCCAGCAGGAGCTCCGAATGGGAATAGGGCCGGGTGAAGTTCACGCTCAGGTTGCGTGCGGGAGTGATGGACATGCCGGCGATGATCACGTCGAACTTGCCGGCCAGGAGTCCGGGGATGATCCCGTCCCAGGCCGTGGGGATGAATTCGATTTCCAGGCCGGCGTCGGCCGCCAGGCGGCTGGCCACGTCGATCTCGAAGCCCACCAGTTCCCCCTGCTTGTTGCGCATGGCCCAGGGGACGAAGGTCGATACGCCGACGCGTATGGTTCCCCGCTGCTTGATCTGGTCGAGCAGGCTGGTTCGCGCGGTTTCCGATGCGGACCCGCAGCCTGAAACGAAAAACGCGGCCATGAGCACCGAACAGACGGCGGTCAGGACTCGCTTGCCTTTGAAGTTCATGTGGATGGATCCCCTGGTGTGTTTAGGTTAATTGCCGGTGTTCCTCTGTGGCGGATGTCGCCGGCGGTTGTGTCGTTGTACAGATCAAAGCGCGGGACTCAGCGCCCCCTCGCCGAAAATGACGGGGAACGTGTGCCCGGCCCGTGACCGCGTCGCCGCGTTCATGAAGCATATGCTGAAGGCGCGCCGCGCCGTATCGGTGCGGTTCGTCCCGGAACTGTGCAGCATCCAGTTGTGCATTAGCACGGTTTCGCCGCACGCCACTTCCATGTTGATGGGCTCGTTCTCAGCCACTGCGGCCTCGGCCTGCTCCTCCGTCAGGAAACCCGACCCGTGGCTCGGATTGATGAGCCGGCGGTGCGAACCGGGGATGATCTTCACACAGCCGTTCGCTTCTACGGCAGGGTCGAGCGCCGTCCAGAGCGTGACGAGGGGGTCGCGGTCCAGGTCGGTCCACCGGTCCTGGTGCCAGACCAGGGGCGTCCCTTCGCCGCTGGGCTTGTTCATGAACATGGCCCGGAAGCAGGCTACCGGCGTATTGGGGCCGTAGACCCGCTCGCAGATCTCTTCGAAGATCGGCTTCCGCATGAAGGACAGGTAGACCGGATCCAGTTCCAGGTCCTGGATCTTCCGGTAGCAAAGCGTGGCGCCCTTGTGCCCCCTGCTCTGCGGTCCGGGCTTGTCGCCCCCGCGCTCCGGGTCGCGGTCGAGCTGCATCATGACCCGGCCGTAGTCGATGTCGGCCCGGCCCATCATGATGTCGTCGATGCGCTCCTGGAGCCGTTCGAGCTCGCCCGGTTCCATCACGCTGCCGAGACGAAGGTAGCCCTGTCTTTCGAATACCGCCCACTGGTCGTCGGTGATCCGGGTATTCATGGTGGTCGCTCCTGTTGGTCGGGATCGGGCTTGGATTTGAGTTAGATCGTACTGCGATTCGGGTCGCGTTGCGGGTCAGGCTGTGTTCGCCGCCTCTAACAACCGTTCAAACCGAAAAGTCTCATTGGCGATCGTGTTGGGCTGCCCCAGCGCCGTTTCGGCCAGCCATTCTCCGAAGGTGCATGAGAATTTGAACCCGCCCCCGCTGAAACCGCAGCCCACGGTCACCCGGTCATGGGCCGGATGCCGGTCGAGCACGGGCAGTTCGTCCGCCGTGCGGGTGTACATGCAGATCCGCATGGCCGTAAGCGGTCCGTCCGCGTCGGGAATGAACCGCCGCAGGCACTTCCGAACCTCCTCCTCGTCTTCCGGACGGGCTTCGCGGTCCAGATGCTCGGGATCTGACGTTTCCCCGAAAGTGTGCAGCGCCAGCTTGAACCCCGGATGGTCTGGCATCATGGGGAAACCATAGTATTCGCCGTCGTATTCGGGTGCGGGGATCTGCCAGATCGGCAGCGCGCCCACGTCGAAGGACGCGGCGTTCCGCGCGGGCCACACCCAGGCCAGGGGCTGCCGGGAGACGGTCAGGGTGATGCCCAGGCCGGCGATTAGCCTGTCGGTCCAGGAACCGCCGGTAAAGACGACCTGGTCCGCGCCGTAGCGGGCGTGTTCGGTCTCGACCTCCACGCCATGGGCGGTCTCCTTCCAACCGGTCACGGCTTCCCGGCCGTGGATCTCGGCGCCGCGCCTCAGCGCCTGGATGAGGTGGCTCGCGATGCCCAGTTCCGGACGCAGGAGTCCGCCGACCGGATCGTACAGACCGTGGTAGTCGGACTCGAGCGTGAACTGAGGATAACGGTAGGCCACTTCGTCGGCGGTCAGCACCTCGTGGCGGACCTTGCCCCGCAAATGGTCCCACGAGCCCGTGTTGGCCATGCGCAGGTAGCCGGTCGTCACCAGGATCTGCTGGCCGGTCTCGCCCTCGAGCAGCCGCCAGAGCTCGAAGGACCGCTCAATGAAGGGTTCGAAAGGCGTGTCCACGTACACCGCCGTCTTCGTGTGGCGGGAATACCCGTGGGAACTGCCCTGGGCGTGGGGCAGGTCGAAGCGTTCCAGTCCGAGGACCTTCGCTCCCCGGGAGGCCAGGTGGTAGCAGGTGGCCGAGCCCATGGCGCCCAGGCCCACCACGATGACGTCGTAGTGGTTCTTCATCGTTCCGCCGCCTCCTCATGGGTCGTGCCGGCAGGTTTCAGCCGCGCTTCCTCGTGGGTGGCGCCGGTCGGTTTGGGCTGTTTTTTCTCATGGATCGTGCCGGCTGGTCCCGGCCGCGTCCCCTCACGAGACTGTCCAGGCCCGGTCTCCATGTGCCGGACCAGGTCCGGGAAGAACCGCAGGAAGTGCCCTTCCATTTCGTCGTAGTTGGCCTCGAGTTCCTCCACCGAACCCGCCAGCGTGTTTGGACGCCGGATGCGCATGGACAGGCCGTCCAGCGCCCGGCCGATCCCCGCGATTTCCCGGTAGCCGTGCAGCCAGTCGTGCCTCACCATGTGCCGGATCACCCGCGACAGGACCGGCGGCATGTCGCCCCGGTAAGCGCTGAGGGACCCGTAGGTCCGTTCGATGAACGCGGAAAGCGGCTCGTCCGAGAAGTCGGTCCAGTGCCGGGCCAGGTAATGGTCGTAGCAGATGTCGACGATGATCCCGGCGAACCGGCGCCGGGAGGGACTGATCAGCGCCTTGCTCTCGCGGACCACGTCGTGGCCGTCGGTATAGCGGTCCACGGCCACGTGGCTTCGCATGCCCCGCATGACGGCGCCGTTGTACGGTTGCCGGTCCACGGGTCCCCGGACGAAATCCGCCATCAGGTTTCCCACGCAGGACTCAGGCGTGTCTTCGGCGAAATACAGATGGGCGAGGTAGTTCATGGGTCGTAAAGCCGGGTCTCCACCAGGATCTCCGAATGGAGCGTCCTGTGCACGGGACAGCGGTTGGCGATTTCGAGCAGGCGCGCCTGCTGTTCACCGGTCAGGTCGCCGATCAGTTCAATGTTGCGCTCGATGCGGTCCACCTTCCCCTCGGTGGTCTCGCAGGTTTCGCACTGGCTGGCGTGGACCTTCGCGTGAGTGAGCCGGACGACGATCTCCTCCAGCGGCCAGGATTTCCGGTCGGCGTACATCCGCAGCGTGATGGACGTGCAGGAACCCAGCGCCCCGAGCAGCAGGTCGTAGGGCGTCCCGCCGCGGTCCGTTCCCCCTACCGATTCGGGTTCGTCCACGGTCAGGTGGTGGCCCGAGGCCACCACCTCGGTATAGTAGTGTTCCCGGCCCGTGCGCACCACCACCTGGCTTCCCGCTGCTTCCGGACCGCCGTCCCCCGCGGCGGGCACGTCCAGGTACCGCGTCGCCCACGCCGCGGCGGCGCGGCCCACGTAAAAGGCATCGGCCTCGTTGGACAGCAGGTGGTCCGCCTTGTCGAGGGAGAGAAAGCTCTTGGGATGCATGGCGGCCTGGAAGATCCGGGCGGCGTTCTCGATCCCGACCGTCTGGTCGATGGGCGAGTGGCACACCAGCAGGGCGCGGCGCAACCCACGGATCGTCTCTTCCATCCGCGTCTCTTCCAGGTCTTCCAGGAACTGCTTCTTGATCAGGAAGGAACGGCCTGCGAGCGTGACGGTCGCCTGGCCGGACTGTTCAATGGTCTCCCGGGCGTCCCCGATCAGGTGGGCCACATGCTTCGGATCGGCCGGCGCGCCGATGGTCACGACCGCCTTGCAGGAAGGAATGGACCCCGCGGCCTTGAGCACGGCCGCGCCGCCGAGGGAGTGCCCGATCAGGACCCTGGGCGCTTCGTGGTGGGACGAGAGATACCTCGCCGCGGCGACCAGGTCGTCCACGTTGGACGCGAAGCCGGTATCGGAAAAGTCCCCTTCGCTGTCGCCCAGCCCGGTGAAGTCGAACTGCAGCACGGCCATGCCGTGGTCGGACATCTCCTGGCTGATGCGCCGTACAGCGTTCAGGTTCCGGTTGCAGGTGAAACAGTGGGCGAAGAGGGCGTAGGCGACCGGCCTGCCGTCGGGCGGCAGGCTGAGCCGCGCGGCAAGCTGGTCGCCGTGGTCATTGGGAAAGCTGAGCGTCTGAACGGGCATGGCTGTCCCCGGTCCGCCTGGTCCGCGTCCGACCCGTTCCTACTCCAGCTGGCCTGTTTCGTCGGACAGACGGCGCAGGACATTCTCCAGCTGCTGCAGCGAAGCCCCGTAACCGGACCAGTCGCCGGTCTGCAGGTAGTTCTGCGCGTCGTCGAAATGGGATACCGCCCGTTCAGCCAGTTCGTTCAGCGTGGCACGGCGTGTCTCGATGACCTCCCGGCCGTCGACGATCGTCGTGGTCTGCCGGGCCAGCGTGCCCTCGTCGAAGGCGAATATGGACGCCAGGGCCTGGTCGAGGGTCTCCCGCATGGCGATGCGGTTGCCGTAGGCGACGATCACGCGCTTGAGTTCGGGCAGGCCGCCCCGGGTGGACCGCTGCCGCAGGTACAACGGCTCGATGTAGAGCAGCGATTCCTGGATCGGCACGACGATGATGTCGCCGCGGATCACCTGGGAGCCCTCCTGGTTCCAGAGGGTGAGCTCCTTCGCGATGTCGGCGTCCTGGGTGATCCTGGCCTCGATCTGCATGGGGCCGTAGACCAGTTCCTGCTTCGGGAAGTTGTAGACCTTGATGCGGCCGTAGAGCGGCGCGTCGCAGTGGGCGGCCATCCAGCCGATCATGTTCTCCTTGTTGGCCGGCGTGAAGGGCAGCAGGAGGAGCATTTCCTCCTTCTCCATCAGGGCCGTCTTCATCACGGCGTAGTACGGGTACACCTGCTGTTCCTGCTCCGCGTACACCTGTTGGGGCACCGCCCACATGTCTTCCTTGTTGTAGAACACCTGGGGATTGCGCATGTGGTAGATGCGGTACATGGCCGCCTGGATGGCGAAGAGGTCGCGGGGATAGCGGATGTGGTCGCGCAGCGTCTGCGGCATCTCGCTCAGCGGCCTGAACAGCGTCGGGAAGATCTTCTGGTACGTCAGCACCATCGGGTCCTCTTCGTCCACGAGATAGAAATCGGTCTCACCCGAATAGGCGTCGATGACCACCTTCACCGAGTTGCGGATGTAGTTGATGTTCTGCAGCGTGGGCTGGTTCTGTACGAACCTGCGCTGCGGCGGCTGGTTCAGCCCGGGAATATCCGATTGCGGCCCGGTGCCCAGGTCGCCCGTGTCCGGCATCTGCAAAAGGCCGCTGAAACGCTGCGAATACGGATAGGAACCCGTCGTCGTGTAGGCGTCGATCATCCAGTACAGCTTGCCGTCGGCGATGACCAGGTAGGGATCGTGGTCATAGTCCAGGAAGGGCGCGATGTTCTCCATCCTGCTCTGCAGCTGACGGTAGAACATGACCTGGCTCTCGTCGGTGATGAGCGGACTGATGACGAAATTGACCTCGCTGAAATACCGGGCAAAGGCCAGGCGGCGGAAATAGGAGCTGAGCTCCACCCCGCCGTCGTCCTGGTACCGGCTGAACTTGTTCTCATCGCCCTCCGGATAGTCGAACTCCTCCTGCGTGGTCTTCACGACCGCGTAGGCGTCCATGTTCTCGCCGAAATACAGTTCCGGACGCCGTATAGTGAGGTCGTCGCTGACGGAAACGGGTGGAATGTCCTTGACGAAGAGGTCCGGAAGTCCCTCGGGCGTAGCGGTGTTCACCGGACTCAGGCACAGCCCGTAACCGTGGGTGTAGAAGAGATGCCGGTTCTGCCAGGTGGGCGAAGGAAGCTGGGCGTAGGACAACTCCCGGGCGGCCAGCATGACCTGGCGGTACTCCCCGTCGATGATATACCGGTCCTCGTCCACGTTCGAGAAATCGTAGTAGGTCCGGATCTCCTGGAGCTGCTGGTAGGTCCGGCGCAGCGGACGCTTGTCCTGGATCTTCAGGTTGTTGATGGTCGTGATGTTGGTCTGTATATCCCCGGCCGACAGGTTCTCCTGGATCTGGAAGGGCACCTCGTCGACGCTGTCCAGTCCGTAGCCCTTCAGCGTGTAGTCTATGCTGTGCTGGATATAGGGCGCCTCCCGGTCGTACTCGTTCGGCGCAACCACGAAGTACTGAATGAGGCCGGGGTACACCGAACCGACGATCAGGGAAGAGGCGATCATGCCGCCGATGGCGATGAACGGCAGGTTCCGGCGCTGGGAGCGGAGCGTCATCAGGAACAGGCCGGCACAGGCAATGGCCACGAAGAGCAGTATCCACAGCGCGTTCATCCGGGCGTGCAGGTCGGTATACCCCGCGCCGAAGGCGAATCCCGATTCGGAAAACAGCAGGCGGTACATGTCGAGCCGGTAGCCCCAGGCCATGAGCAGGAAGACAATGGCGCCCAGGACGCAGATGTGATTACGGGCGTACGACCGGATCTGTATGCCGCGCTCTTCGATAGTCACGGCGCCCCGGTAGAGATAGTAGAGGGTGACCGCGATGGCCGATGCCACGACGAGGAGCAGCAGCCAGAACCGGACGAAATGCCAGATCGGCAGCGAGAAGACGAAGAACCCGATATCGAGATTGAATATGGGGTCGGTAGCGCCGAAGGCCTCCTGGTTGAAGAACCGGAGCATGCCGTCCCAGTTGGCCAGGCCGATCAGGCCCATGATGGCGGCAATGACCAGGATGCCGATGATCGTCACGACCTCGATCAGCCTGGAGTTGGAGAAAAGCTGTTCGAGTTCCGACATTTCCTCATTGAACAAGTGCAGCTCGGTGAGGCGCGTGGAGAAGTACCTCGCCAGGTAGACGTTCGCCCCGAGGCCCACTACCGCGACCAGTCCGAAGACCAGTCCCGTGAAGAACTTGGCGCCGATCGTCGTCCAGAACACGTCGTCGAAGCCCAGTTGACCGAACCAGAGCGCCTCGACGAAGATGTTGGCCCAGAATCCGCTGAGGATCCACAGACCGATTACGACTGCGGCCGCTATGAAGAGTAATGATCTGAATCTGCCCAAGATATCGCTCCTTGCCCGTTGAGTTGAGGACGGTCCGGGTATTCGGCGCGCCCCCGAAATGGTGTGGCTTTCAACACCCGTGTGTTGCCTTCTGAATCTACTTCAAGTCGGTTCTTGAACCCGCAGGCTGAATGTGCCGTACTTGCAGGTCAGACGTGACGTACATACTGGTCAGACGTGCCGCAGCTCCGCCACCGAGATTCCGTCATCCTGCATCATGGGACGGGCGGCCTGGCGTATGCGGGCCTTGACCCCGTCGTCGGTGATGTACCGGACCTGGTTGATCCCGTCGATGCGGAACAGCATCTCGAGACCGGCCTGCTGAAGGGCCGTCGTTTCTGTTGCTGCAGGCAACAGGTCGCCCATGCCCTCCGCGTAGGTGCTCCAAAGGCGTTCAACGGCGTCGAAGACGGCGTCCGCGACCCGTGGATTGTTGTATGCGTGCAGCAGGTAGTGGGCCATGATGAAGCCGGCGTCCTGGGCCGGGTGCCCGTAGTTGACGAATTCCAGGTCGAAGGTATGGACCCGTTCCTCCGCGGCGATCACGCTGGCCGTCCAGAAGTCGCCGTGGAGCAGCGCCAGCTTCGTCTCCGTAAACGTATCGGCCAGCCGGCGGGCGACGCGGTTCAACGCCGGGTCTTCGACGAAGTAGAAACAGTACTTGTACCTCAGGCCCTGCATGGCCTCGTTGTCGAATTGCTCACGCAGTTCCCGGTCGTCCCAGGTCTGCCGGTGCAGGGTCGAAAGGAACCCGCCAAGTCGCTTCGCCACCGCAGGATCGACGTGTCCCCGCTCCAACTCGGCTTCCAGGGACGGGCGCTTTCCGAGGTCCGACATGACCAGGATGCGATCCGCGTCGTCGAAGTGCAGGACGGCCGGGACGGTCCCCTCGGGGAACAGCCCGTTCAAAACCCGGAGGGCCCGCGTCTCGTAGACGATCCGGTCGGTGGTGACCTCCAGATCCGGGAACAGCCGCAAAGCGTCCAGGGCCTGTTTCACCACGACCGAACGGTCGTCGGCAGCGACCCGCAGCACGGTATTCAGAAACCCGCCGCCCAGTTCTTCCACCGTGCAGGAACCCTCCGGCGGCGGGGCCAATAGATGTCTTGTGTGGACGTACTCCGCTACATTATCTTTATCGATGTTCATGACCAAAGTGGCTTCATCGCGAGCGCGATTCCCATCGCGCCAAGCCATGCCTTCCGGCCAATGATTCCGAATCCGCCCACCGCACTCGTTCTGCTCGCCAAGTATCCCGAACCCCGTAACGTCAAGACCCGGCTGGTCCAAGGCACGGCGGAAAACGGATACAGAGGGCTCAAGGACATCCGCGAACGGTCGGGCGCGGTGCTCGGCCTCGACGAAGCCCATCGCCTGGCGGCCGGGATGTACCGCGCGTTCCTGGTGGACCGGTTCGCGGCGCACCGGGGACGGGACTACGATGTCCTGCTGGCTACGTCCCAGCCCGAATACGCTGACGCCTTTCGCGCGATTACCGGGCCGGACGTCCCGTACCACGTAGTGTCCGGCGCGAATATGGGTGAGATGATGCTCGGCGTGTTCGAAGATCTGCTCGGAAGATACCCGTACGTGCTGATCTCCGGGAGCGACATGCCCCGGCTGGAGGAAACGTTCATCGATCGAGCCCGCGAGTCCCTCTCATCCCATGATATTGTGCTTGTCCCGGCCCAGGACGGCGCGTACAATCTTATCGGCATGCGCAAGCCGCACCGCATATTCGATATCTCGCGCTGGAGTTCGGGATCGGAACTCGAGGAGACCGTCGCCCTGCTTCGGCGGCGCCGGATCACCCACGAGGTGCTCGACGAGTTCCGCCTGCTGGACATCGATACGATCGAAGACCTGGTGCAGTTGATGCGCGGTCCTGAAACCGTCGACGCACCGGAAACCAATACCTTTCTGACGGCGCTCGACGAACGACTGGACTTCGCGGATTGAACCCGCGAATCAACGCCGTATATTAAACCGGGCGGGCTTCGGGTGTCAAGGGATTTCAAAGGCAAACGGGTTACCGTGCTGGGGCTCGGCGTGCTCTCCGGCGGCGTCGCTTCCGCGCGTTATTTCGCCGCGCGGGGAGCGGACGTTACCGTCACCGACCTGCTGCCCGCGGAAGCCCTGCGGAAATCCATCGACGCGCTGGCGCCATGGCCGGTCCGCTACGTGCTCGGTGAACACCGGGAGGAGGACATCACCGGCGCGGACCTCGTGGTGGTCGGACCCGCCGTCCGGGACGACAGTCCCTATCTCCGGCTGGCGCGGGACCGCGGGGTTCCGCTGACCACCGAGATGAACCTGGTCTTCGAGACCTGCCGCCGACCGGTCATCGGCATCACGGGCAGCAACGGGAAGACTACCACGACCCGGCTTGTCGGAGCGCTTTACCAGGCGGTCGACCCGGAAACGCTGGTCGGCGGGAACATCGGCCGGGCCGTGCTCAACGAGCTTGAGGATAGTGCCAGTCCCGTGATCCTCGAGCTGTCCAGTTTCCAGCTGCACCGATTGGCCTGGATCCGGCGAAGCCCCGGGCTCGCCGTGGTGACGAACCTGTCGCCCAATCACCAGGACTGGCACGGGACCTTCGACGCCTATGAGCAGTCCAAGCGGCACATCGTGCACTACCAGTCGCCGGAGGACATGGTCGTCCTGAACGCCGATGATGAGCGGCTGCGCAAATGGGCGTCGTTCTGCCCGGGACGGGTCGCCTGGTTCAGCATGGAAGGCCCCGTCGAGACCGGATGCTACGTGCGGGACGGTCAGGTGGTCTTCCGCGATGGTGCCGGCGAGCGGGACGGTTCCGGGGCGCGCGGCGCATCGAAGGCAGGTGGTGTTTCGGTCGAGCGTGGTCCGGCGGCCGAACGCGCCATCTGTCCCGTGGACGCTCTCCGGCTGCCGGGTCCGCATAACCTGGCCAATCTCCTGGCCGCGGTGACGGCCGCGTGCCTGGGTGGGATCCCGCCATCGGTCATCCGGTCGACGGTCGAGGCGTTCCGCGGCGTGGAGCACCGCCTGGAAGAGGTCGCCGTAATCGATGGCGTGAGATACTTCAACGATTCGGCCTGCACCACGCCGGCGTCGACGGTCACGGCGCTCCGGGCTTTTGACGCGCCGGTCGTCCTGATCGCGGGCGGGTACGACAAGGGGACGGCCTTCGACGACATGGCCGAGGAGATCGTCCGGCGCGCCCGGGCGGTCGTCCTGATCGGCGCGACCGCGGACGCGATTGAGACCGCGATCGAGAAAGCCGGTGGGGCAGGTACGGCCGACGTGGATCCGGCCGACGTGTATACGGACGCCGCAAAACCGCCCGTCATCGCCCGCGCCGAAACGCTCGATGACGCCGTGCGGCACTGCACCGGCCTTGCGCGGACCGGCGACGTGGTGGTGCTGTCGCCCGCCTGTGCCAGTTACGACATGTTCACCAATTTCGAGGAACGCGGCCAGCGGTTCAAGGAAGCCGTGGCTGCGCTGAAGTAAGTGGCCGCGCGCTTGAGGGACGCAGACGACAACACGTAATACTGAAACGCATAACACCGAATAACCTGAAGTACAGTACCCGGAGGATCCGGCATGGCCATTGAGACCGTGGGCGTCATTGGATGTGGATTGATGGGATCGGGCATCACGCAGGTGTGCGCCCAGGCGGGATACCGGACGATCGTCCGCGAGGCATCCGGCGAACTGGTGAGCGGCGGCATCGGCCGTATCGACGGTCTCCTGTCGCGGAACGTCTCCAAGGGGAGGATGACGAACGAGGAAAAGGCGGCCGTGCTCGGGCGTATCACGGGCACGACGGAATTCGGCGATCTCGCCGAGTGCGACCTGGTGATCGAGGCGGTGACGGAGAATCTGGAGACCAAGCAGGAGGTCTTCCGCACCCTCGACGGTATCGCGCCGCCCGGCGCCATCCTGGCGAGCAACACCTCCTCCATTTCCATCACCGAACTGGCTTCGGCGACAGACCGGCCCGAACAGGTCCTGGGCCTTCATTTCTTCAATCCCGTGCCCGTGATGGGACTCATCGAAATGATCGTCGGACTGCAGACCAGCGCGGAGACCGTGGAAACGGCCCGGCAGTTCGGCGAAACGCTGGGCAAGCAGGTGATCCAGGTCAAGGACACGCCGGGCTTCATCGTCAACTACCTCCTCATCCCCTACCTGCTGGACGCGGTGCGCCTGGTCGAATCGGGCGTGGCCACGAAGGAGGACATCGACACGGGCATGGTCCTGGGGTGCAGCCATCCCCTCGGTCCGCTCAAGCTGCTCGACTTCATCGGCCTGGACACCACGCTCTACATCGCGGAAGTGCTCCACGACGCCTTCCGCACCGACCGCTACGCCGCCCCGCCCCTGCTACGGAAGATGGTTGCCGCCGGGATGAATGGGCGCAAGGCCGGCCAGGGGTTCTATGCGTACGATTGACGCGAAGGCATTACTGATTCAAAAACGAAAGGCAACTGAATGACCGCTTCACCCGGTAACGAGGCCGTCCTGCTCATCGCGGACAGTGAGTTGAACGCCGACATGCTGTACGCCGCGGGTCTATTCGTCCCCGATCCCTTCACCTTCCTGCAGGTGGACGGCCGGACGACCATCATGATGAGCGACCTGGAAATAGACCGCGCGCGGGCACAGTCGAAGGTCGATGAAGTTGTATCGCTCACGGACTATTCGAACCGCGCGAAGAAGAGCGGCAATGCGGATCCGGGACTCGTGGACGCCGTAGTCGAACTGCTCCGGGAACGGGAAGTGAAGGGCGTCAGCGTGCCGAACAGCTTCCCCCTGGGTTACGCCGACAAGCTTCGGGATCGGGGATTCACGGTGGCGTCGAAGGAGGACCCCTTCTGGGACCGGCGCCCGGTGAAGACCGACGACGAGGTATCGGCCATCTCGAACGCCTCCCGCCACACGGAGGACGCCCTGCGCATGGCCTTCGGCATACTGGCTGAAGCTGCCGTGAAGGATGGCCTGCTCCACGGGCCGGAGGGGCCGCTGACTTCCGAATACCTCCGGAAGCGCATCCACGTCTACCTGCTGGAACGGGACTGCATCGCCCAGCACACGATTATCGCCGGGGGTGTCCAGGGCTGCGAACCTCACAACGGGGGTTCCGGACCGTTGCGCGCCGGCGAGCCCATCATCTTCGACCTGTTTCCCAAGTCCACGAAGACCGGGTACTACGCGGACATCACCCGCACCGTGGTGAAGGGGCCGGTGTCCGACACGTTCCGTCGGCTGTACGATACGGTGCTGGAAGGACAGGAAATCGCGCTTTCGCGGGTCCGGGCCGGGGTGGACGGACGGGAAATCCACGGTGAAGTGGAACGGCTGTTCGAAAGCAGGGGTTACGAGACGGGCGCGAAGAACGGCCGCATGCAGGGCTTCTTCCACGGCACGGGCCACGGCTTCGGCCTGGAAATCCACGAACCGCCCCGCATATCGAAGGTGTCACAGGTCCTCGTTGCCGGCCACGTCGTGACCGTCGAACCGGGCCTGTACTACCCCGATCTGGGCGGAGGCGTTCGGATCGAAGACAATGTGGTCGTAACTGAAAACGGTTGTGATAACCTGACGCGGCTGGAGAAGGTTTTCGAGTTGTAACGCCGCTTCAGTCCACCAGCGCCTGGTAAACGAGCGCCCGGATGCGCTGATGGTCGTCGAGACCCTGGGCGGGGATGACCTGCGTCATATAGGAAACCACCAGTTCCTCCGCCGGATCGACCCAGTACGTGGAGTGATAGGCGCCTCCCCAGTTGTAGGCGCCCGGAGAACCGGGCAATCCGCTCCAGCCGATCTCCTTCGTAATGCCGAACCCCAGGCCGAACCCGCCGCCGTCGCCCCGCCACGCGTCGTGTACATGATCGACAGTCATGAGCTGCACGGTCTTGGGCGACAGGATGCGCGCCCCGTCCAGCGTGCCCCCTCGCCGAAGCGCCTCGAGGAAGCGGGCGTAATCCCCAGGCGTGGAGACGAGCCCCGCGCCGCCCGAGAAGCTCTTGCGCGGACCCTCGAGATACATGCCCTGTCCGACCATGTGGCCCGGATCGGGCGCGCGCTCCATCCCCTTTTCATCCGTCACCGAATACACGACGGTGAGCCGGTCCGCTTCCTCCGGCGGCACATAGAAATACGTATCCACCATGCCCAGCGGCTCGAGGATCTCGACCCGCAGGAATTCGTCCAGCGGCAGGCCGGAGGCCCGCTCGATCACCACGCCCAGGATATCCGTGGCGTAGCCGTATACGTACGCCTCTCCCGGCTGGCCAGCCATGGGCAGATCCGCCATGCGCTCGACGGTATCGGCTATGGGTTCGTCGCGGTCCGCGAAGTACCAGCCCACGATGCCGGCCTCCTCCCAGGCCCTGGCGCCGGGGCCCCACCCGTACCCGATGCCGGCCGTGTGGGTGAGCAGGCCGCGCACGGTGATCTTGCGATCGGCGGGGACTACTTCATAGCCCCCGTCCTCGGTTGCAACGGCGACGGTCGTGCTGTCGAATTCCGGGATGAAGTCACCCAGGTCCTGGTCGATCAGCAGGCGCCCCTGCTCCTGGAGGATCATCACGCCCACCGAGATGACCGCCTTGGTCTGCGAGGCGATCCGGAACAGGTCCGTGATCTCGAGCGGTTCCCCCGCCTCGCGGTCCCGGTAGCCGAAGGCCTTTGCGTAGACCACGTGTCCGCGCCGCCCGATCACGAGCGCGGCGCCCGGCAGCTGTTCTTCCTCGACGTAGGCTTCAAGCGCCGCATCGATCCGCGCCAGCCGTTCGGAGGAAACGCCCGCCTCCTCGGGGGTGGCCGGGACAAAGGTCTGTGCGAAAGCCCGCGGTGCGGCGGACGCGCAGAGGAGAGACGCCGCGAGCAGAGTTAGTAGAAGGCGGCTATTATATATTGACAATGTTGACAACATGATTTCCGTTCCTTTTGGGGGTTGTAGTGACGATGCGGTTATGCTAATCCATTCACGCTTAATTGCAGAAAACCCGTGAATGAACATCCGGCCAGGAACCTTCATGCAGGTCCGCATTCATGCATCCATTTGCGTATCAGTTGAGTGCCTCGGCTAACGCGGCACTCGGAACGTGGCATTCGGAACGCGGCCATCACCCCAGGACCCATCCACCATGAAAATCAAATCTCTCGAAATCGATCAGGCGTCCGTCCTTACAGACTTCTACATTGAACAGTTCTCCGGGATGCCGTACTGCTATCCGGTCACCGAGGATGAATTCCGGACCGGTGTTCTGTGGCATGAAGAGGAGGACAAGCCCTACGAAGACCTTTCGGAAGAATCGATCCTGGTGGCGGAAGACGCCGGCGGCGCCGTCGCAGGTTTCGCCCACGTGGCCGTCTGCCGCAAGGGCGAGGAGCACGACCGCATCGGCCTCCATCCGATCGAGGAGTTGCTGGAGGACCGCATCGGTCTCATCCGGTTCTTTCACTACCGGGCCGGGGCGAGGCCGGCCGGGCAGGCGCTGTTGGAAGCGGCGGAAGCGCGCTTGCGGGATTTCGGTGTCGGCCAGATACGGGCCTTCAGCTACTTCGGTTACCGGTTCCATCGCTTCTGCCACGCGTTCCAATCCGACTGGATGGGCCATGTGGGCGCCTTACTCTGTATGAACGACTACCGCATTACGCGGGGGATCATCCTCCTCGAACTGCCGGAATTCACCGTACCCGATCCCGTACTGCCGGACCCCGGCGTGACCTCGCGGTTCGAAGTCCGTCCCGGTCGCGGCAGGCTGCCCAACATGGAGTTCCAGCTCTTCCGGGGAGATCAGTGCATCGGCCAGGGATTCGCCCAGTCGCTGGGGGATTTCTGCCGGTCGCTCCAGGCGCAGGATACCTTCTACATTCCGTGGTTCTCCATCGAAGGCAGCCCGGTGGGAGGGCGGGTCAGCGAGGGGGAGCAGGGCAAAGGGTTCGGACGATATATGATGGAAGTGTTGCTCAGGGAAATGCGCCGGCTCGGATACCGCCACGCCACCACCCAGGCGAACACGGGCAGCCCCCGGCCCATTCTCCTGTACACGAACATGGGATACCGGGTCGTAGACACCAACTACCAGTACATCAAGGACCTGGAGCGCGAGATACCGCTGGAGGTGTTCAAGGAGGTGGGGTTCTGATTATCCGCTTGCTGTAACCAGTGCCTTCGCCCTGCCGGCGATGTTTTCCGCCGTGAAGCCCAGGTGCTCGAACACGTCCTGGTAAGGCGCCGATGCGCCGAAGCGTTCGAGGCCGATGACGTCTCCCTGCGGGCCCACGTACCGCTCCCAGCCAAGGGTGACGCCGGGTTCCACGGCCAGGCGCGCGGTGATGGACGCCGGTATCACGGATTCCCGGTATTCCTCGGTCTGCGCTTCGAACAGTTCCCAGCTCGGCATGCTGACCACGCGCGCGGCCACCCCTTCACCAGCCAGCGTTTCCCGGGCCTCGAGGGCCAGGTGGACCTCCGAACCGGAAGCGATGAGGATCACGTCCGGTGTTCCGTCGGCATCGGCGAGGATGTAGGCGCCCCGGTGCAAGCCGTCGGCGGGCGCGAGACCCGAGCCCGACGCGAGACCCGAGCCCGAGGCCAGACCCTCGGCGGGTGCCGTGCCCGATGCCGACGCCCGTCCTTCCCGGTCCAGCACGGGCAGTTTCTGCCGGGTCAGGGCCAGGGCGACGGGGCCGTCCGTGCGCCTTAGCGCCGCCACCCAGGCTTCCGCCGTTTCGGCGGCGTCGGCGGGTCGGATCAAGGTCAGGTTGGGGATGGCCCGCAGCGCCATGTAATGTTCGATGGGCTGGTGGGTGGGGCCGTCCTCGCCCAGTCCCACGCTGTCGTGGGTGAAGACGTAGACCGGCGCGATGCCCATGAGGGCCGCCAGGCGAATGGCCGGCCGCATGTAGTCCGAGAACACGAGGAACGTGCCGGCGTAGGGGCGCAGGCCCCCGTGGAGCGTCATCCCGTTCAGCGCGGAGGCCATGGCGTGTTCGCGCACGCCGAAGTGCAGGTTGCGGCCCGCGTAGTTGCCGGCGGCGTAGTTCGATTCGGCCTCCACCATGGTGTTGTTGGACCCGGCCAAGTCCGCCGAGCCGCCCAGCAGGCCGGGGATGCGCTGGGACAGCGCGTTGATGGTCACGCCGGACGCCTGCCGCGTGGCCATGTCCGCCTGGTCGGGCGAAAAGGCCGGAAGGTTCTCGTCCCAGCCGGCCGGCAGTTCGCCGTACATGGCCTGCTTCCAGGTCTCCGCAAGTTCCGGAAAGGCTTCCGCGTAGGCATCGACGGCCTGACGCCAGGCCAGTTCCCATCCCTTGCCGTACGGGACCATCTGCTGGAACCAGTCACGCACGTCCTCCGGGACGAGGAACTTCGGTTTCAACGGCCATCCGAGACTTTGCTTGGTCAGTTCGACTTCCTCTTCGCCGAGGGGCTCGCCGTGGGCCTTGGACGTGCCGGCCTTGTTGGGACTGCCGTAGCCGATGACCGTGCGGCACAGGATGACCGAGGGACGTTCCGTCTCGTTCCGCGCCATTTCGACCGCGGCTTCGACCCGGGCGAGGTCGTTGCCGTCCAGGACCCGCTGCACGTGCCACCCGTAAGCATCGAACCGCAGGCCCGTGTTCTCCGAGAAGGCCAGGTCCGTGCCGCCGTCGATCGTGATGCTGTTGTCCAGGTAGAGGACGATCAGCTTGCCCAGGCCGAGGTGCCCAGCGAGAGAACAGGCCTCGGAGGCGACGCCCTCCATCATGTCGCCGTCGCTGGCGATGACATAGGTGTAGTGGTTGATGATCTCGTGGCCGGGGCGGTTGTACCGGGCTGCCAGGTGGGCCTCGGCCATGGCCATGCCCACGGCGTTCGCGATGCCCTGGCCGAGCGGTCCCGTGGTGGTCTCTACGCCGGGCGTATCGCCGTATTCGGGATGGCCGGGCGTCTGGCTCTCCCACTGCCGGAAGTTCCTGATCTCATTGAGGGAGAGGTCGTAGCCGGTGAGATGAAGCATGGCGTAGAGCAGCATGGACCCGTGCCCGCCGGAGAGCACGAAGCGGTCGCGGTTCGACCAGTCGGGGTTCTTCGGGTTGTACCGCATGAGGCGCGTCCACAGCACGTAGGCGATGGGCGCGGCTTCCATGGGTAGGCCCGGGTGGCCGCTGTTGGCCTGCTGGACGGCGTCGACGGCCAGCATGCGAATGGTGTTGATGCATCGTTGCTCGAGATCGTGTTCTGACACGGTTCGCGTCCTTTTCGGTTCGGTTCGATTACGCGGTTCGTTGGCGCGGTTCGTTTATTCAAGTTCGCCAGGTTCGGAACGCCCGCTAAGATACAACCGGGCCCCTCAACTGTCCATCATCATATCGTACAGATCCTGCTGCCGTTTCATCGCTTCCCGGTAGCGATCCCGGTTCGCCGGATCCGGTTCATAGGTCTTGCCGAGGGGAGCCGGCGCGGCGGCCAGGTCTTCCAGCGCGCCGGAGGCCTCCAGCGCCAGCAGCGCGGCGCCGCGGCTCGAGGCCTCGGTCACGGTCGAGGCGGTGATGGACCGCTCTAGGACATCGGCCAGCATCTGCATCCAGACGGGCGACTGCAACAGGCCCGCGCCCGAAGCGACGATCTCGCCGGCATCTCCCCAGATGGACCGCAACCGGTCATGGATATTCGCGAAACAGTAGGCCGTGGCCTCCAGGCTGGCCCGCATGACATCCAGCGGCGTGGTATGCAGCGTCATGCCGGTAATGGCCGCCCGGGCGACGTCGTGCCAACCCGGGCTGCGCTCGCCCGCCCAGAAGGGCAGCACCGTGAGGCCGTGGCTGTCCGGCGCCATCCCGCCCAGGTCCCGCTCGACCCTTTGCTCGTCGGCCAGGCGCAACGTGTCGCGCATCCAACCGTAGACGTTCCCGCCGTTGCTCAGGGCGCCGCCCATGAGGATCCTGCGGCGGTCCGACCGGTAGCACCACAGTCCGTCCGGAATCGAGAACTCCGCGGCACGCCTCATGATCCGCATGGCGCCGGAAGTACCCACCATCAGGGCGATGCGGTCCTCGTCCACGCAACCGCTGCCGATGTTGTTGCAGGCGCCGTCGCCGATGGCCGGATACCAGGACGCTCCGGCCAGGACGGGCCAGCGGGACGCGAATTCGCCTTGCAGGCCCCGTACCGGTTCGTCCACGTCGGTTAACGGCGTCAACTGGTCCCGCGCCACCGGCAGCGCGGCCAGCGTCTCGTCGTCCCAGTCGCACCGGTGGGCGTTGAACAACCCGGTGCCGGATGCCATGGATACGCTGCAGGCCGGCGCGCCGAACCACTTGAGGAAGAGGTATTCACCGATGGACATCCAGCGTTCCACCCGGGCGAACGTTTCGGGATCGTTTCGGGCGAACCAGCATATCTTGGCGGGCAAATAGGACGCGTGGAGCACGCACCCGGTGCGCTCGTGGGCGGAGGCGGCCTCGAGACGCTCAGCCAGTTCGGCGATGACCGTCCCCGGCCGCGTGTCGGCCCAGCTGATCAGCGGGGTCACGGCGCGGTCTCCCTCCACGCCCACAACATTGTGCCAGAACGTGGTCATGGCCACGCCGTCGATCGCGGGACGGCCGCCTGAGGGATGGTCGCCGGAGGAATGGCCGCCCGCCGGATGTTCGCCCGCTGCCGGCCCTCCCCAGGCGCAGAAGTCGTCGAGCACCGAAGCCACCACCGCCGCCAGGCGGTCCGCGTCGATAGAAACGCCGCCGTCCGGCGTGGTCTCCATGTCGTAGGATTTTTGAAATGTGGGGGATGTGATACGGGCCGTCCGGTCGAAGAGGATCGCCCGCACGGACGACGTGCCGATGTCGATGGCCAGCACGCGGGGCGGCTGAATCGTGTCGGGGCGCGGCTGAATCGTGTCGCGGGACGGCTGAATCGTGTCGCGGGGCATGGACGATGCCTGACATCCGGTTCGATGAAATCACCGCGTCCCGGCGCAGTGCGGACCGGCCGTGATCATCGGACGCGGATCGGGGAGCGGGAAAGGGCTGCAGGCGGTATTATATCGTCGGGCGGATCGCGTTTCAAGCCAAAAGCGACCGGCCAAGAAAGGATTGACAGGCGGGCTTCGGGCGCGTTATTTACAGCGTTCTACGAAACCGATGAAACATTAGTCAATACCGAAGTAAACCTGTGAGGAGTTGTCGCAGAAGATGCCTTCCAAGAAGATGCCTTCCAAATTGAATGACGTCGCTCGTGCCATGGTCGCCCCGGACAGGGGGATTCTGGCCGCGGACGAAAGCAGCGGCACCATAAGGCAACGGTTCAATGCCATCGGACTGCCGTCGACGAAGGAGAACCGCCGCGCCTACCGGCACATGCTGTTCACCACCGAAGGCATGGAGCAATTCATAAGCGGCGTCATCCTCTACGACGAGACCCTGCGCCAGAAGGCCCTGGACGAAGCCGAAACGCCCTTTCCCAGACTGTTGTCCGACAAAGGCGTGATTCCCGGGATCAAGGTGGATACCGGCATTCATGACCTGGCCGGTTTCCCCGGAGAGAAAGTCACCGAGGGGCTCGACGGCCTGCGCGCGCGCCTGACCCGGTACGGTAAGCTGGGCGCCAAATTCGCCAAGTGGCGGGCGGTCATTACCGTGGGGAAAGGCATTCCCACGGACGTATGCATCGACGCCAACGCCCATGCCCTCGCGCGTTACGCCGCCCTGTGTCAGGAATGCGGCATCGTACCGATCGTCGAACCCGAGGTGCTGATGGACGGCGACCATAACATCTACCGGTGCGACGAGGTTACCGGCGTCACGCTGCGGCAAGTGTTCGAGGCCCTGGCCGTGTACGAGGTCAAGCTGGATGGGATCGTCCTGAAACCCAGCATGGTCATCTCGGGTTCGGAATGTCCTGAGCAGGCTTCCGTGGAGGAAGTCGCGCGGCGCACGGTGAACAATTTCCTGCGAAACGTCCCGCGTGAGGTACCCGGCGTCGCCTTCCTGTCGGGCGGGCAGTCTTCCGAGACCGCCACGGCGCACCTGAACGCCATGAACCACATGTTCGGCGAGCTCCCGTGGGAACTCAGTTTCTCCTACGGCCGCGCCCTGCAGGCGGCCCCGCTGCGGGCATGGGGTGGAGATCCCGCCCGTTTCAAGGCGGGTCAAGAAGCCTTTTTCCACCGTGCCATGTGCAACAGCGCCGCCCGGACCGGCACGTACAGCGCCGACATGGAAACCGCGGCATAGCGTCCCGGCAAATAACCGCGGCAACCTGGCCAACTTGGCCAGCATAGCCAGCATGACCAGTATGGCCAGCCCGACCGCGCCCGACCCGATGTCCAGACCCCCTTACTCCGAAATCGTCGAGAACCTGCCTTCCGTGACTCCCTTCGTGGGTCCCGAGACCATCGAACGTCAGCAGGGAAAACCGTTCCGGGTGCGCATCGGCGCCAACGAAAGCGCCTTCGGCGTATCGCCCCGGGCCGCGGCGGCCATGAGCGAAGCCGCGCGAGGCGTCGCCTGGTACTGCGACCCGGAAGGCTATGAACTGCGGACCGAACTGGCCGCGATGCACGGCGTGGACATCGAGAACGTGACCCTCGGCGCCGGGATCGACGACCTGCTGGGGCTGATCGTCCGCATGTACATGGACCCGGGCGACGCGGTCGCTGCGTCCCTCGGATGCTACCCCACCTTCGTCTATCACGTCGACGGTTTCGGCGGCAGGCTGGAAACGGTGCCCTACCGCAACGACCGCAACGATTTGACGGCGCTGACGGACCTGGCCGCGAAACAGAAGGCCTCCATCCTCTACCTGTCCAATCCGGACAACCCGACGGGTTCCTACTACGGCAGCAACGCCATCTCCGATCTCCTGGACCGCGTGCCGCCCGACTGCCTCTTCATTCTCGACGAGGCCTACCTCGACTTCGTGCCGCCGGACACCATTCTCCCCATCGACGTGGAGGATCCCCGGCTGATCCGGGTGCGCACCTTCTCCAAGGCCCACGGAATGGCCGGCGCCCGGGTCGGTTACGCCATCGCCCACCGGGACGTCATCCGGACCTTCGACAAAGTCCGATTGCATTTCGGCGTGAGCCTGGTAGCCCAGGCCGGCGCGCTGGCCTCCCTGCGCGACCCGGAATTCGTGGCGAGCGTGGTAAAAGCCGTGGAAGCGGGTAGAGAAAACTATCGAGAACTGGCCGAAGACACGGGGATATCCTCGCTGCCTTCCCAGACCAATTTCGTCGCCTTCGATTTCGGTACGGGCGAACGGGCCGGCGCCGTGATGAATACCCTCATCGAACGGGGCGTGTTCCTGAGAAAACCCGCCGCGCCGGGACTGGACCGCCTGGTCCGGGTCACGGTAGGCACGCCCGGTGACCGGGCCGTCTTCTCCGAGCTGTTCCGGGACGTCATGAACGGGGCGTAAGCTGCGGACCTGAGGAGGTCGCGCCGAAGAAGGCGGACCGGGGCGGGCAGGACGAGGCAGGCGCGCCGGGGTAGGTGCACCGGAACCGACGGGAGGAGGACGCTCCAACGGTGTTCGATCTCGGATTTTTCAAGGAAAACGGCTACGTAAGTCTCGGACAGCCCTTTACCCCGGATGAGGTCGGCCGCTTCGTCGAACTGTACGACCGCGATCGGTCGGAGACGGGGTATTTCTGGCGGCCCATCGCCTTCGACGGTCACCAGAGCGTGAACTGCGAGCCGCTCATCTCCTCCCCGGAATTCGACGGGCTGATCCGCCACCCCGCGCTCATCGGCCCGATCGAGACCATCTTCCAGGGACCCAGTTGCCTCGCGGAAGCCTGCCTGCGCCACATGGCGCCGCACGAAGGCGACCCGGTGGAGGTCTGGCACCGGGACCGGAGCCACATGACCGACCGGCCCTACCGTTGCGGCTACCTCCAGATGATGCTCTACCTGTCCGACGTGAGCGAGGAAACCCACTGCTTTTCCATATCGCCCGAATCCTGCGACGGGCCCATCCTGGACATCGAAGAACAGGTCGAGCAGCGGGGCGGGATCCATCTCCACGGACCGGCCGGCACAGTCATCCTCTTCAACCTGTCCGTGGTCCACGCCGCCACCGTACGGAAAACCACCCACGAACGCAAGTCCGTCCAGGTCTACTACGGCCATCGCGACGGACCCGTCCTCAGCCAGTACACCACCATCCCAACGGGCCTGTGGCGCGACCACCCCGATCCTGAAGTGCGCGGGTTCTACAGCCTGCTCAACACGCGGTCGCGGAAGTTCGCCGAGGCGTTCGGGTGAATTTAGGTCGACGCTTTTAAGTATCTCCCCCGTAAGTCTCTCCTGATCTTTCCCGTTAATCTACGATTTGACCGATGCAGGATCATGTGTCATCGGTACATCCCACAAAATACAAATAATTGATAATATATTGTATTGATTATTGATATGTTGTACTATTGCTCATTAAGGTCTCTATTTCAAACATGCAAACACCCGACAAACCAAGACCGCCTCGATATCCCGGCGGTCAATGGGCACGGTGCTATAGTCGGATTTGAACTAATGTCACAGCTTAAAAGGTTACGATAAGAGTGGGGGAAGATACCGTCAGTAGAGGCCGTTTCCATAAATAGGAGAATCATCATGATTAAACCGAAACTAACGATCTGTCTCGTTCTGTTCGTTTTGTTGTCAGGATGCACGCACAGAGTAGTCATGGACCCCAACATCAGTCCGACCGCTGCAATTGCCCGAGCATTGGACTTAAGGGTCGGGCTTTACATCCCTGACGAAGTCCGGGATTTTGCCATCTCGGACTCCGAGGATATTGACAAATACGTCTTTCAGATTGGAGAGTCTCTCGTATCGATCATTTCGCAATCGACGTCGCGCGTTTTTACGAAAGTTGACGTTCTTCACTCGCAACCCACGGACGCGGCCCTCGCCGAACAGGGTCTCGACCTTGCGATAATACCCAGGGTCCTGGCAGCCAGAGTGTCGCTGGACACGGAAGAAGGCCTGTTTCAGGATGAAGCCCGGGGTACGACGTCGATCTCGGTCGAGTTGACATGCTACGACCGTGAAATGATCATGCGAACTACCGTCGTGGCTAACGGCGTGGGCAACGCTTCGCAAAGAAAAGGTCTTTTCAGCGGCTCGTTGTTCGGTGGGGCCAAGGAGGAATACGCCGTGTCCGTCGAGAATGCTCTCAGCAGTCTCAGCAATGACCTGGTAAGGCAGATTTATGGCAACTATGATATAAGACAAATGGAAGAAACATCGGATTAGTACCGGCAAAGCCATGTTCTCACAGGCGGCACGTACACTTCTGAGAGGCACATTATGAAGCGCTTTCGACCGCTCTTCTTTTGTATCTGGCTTGGGGGGTTCAGTGCAGGCACTCCTTTGCCTCTATTTGGACAGGACATTGGGGATCTTCTTCGCGTAACCCTGATGGAAGGATCGGTTTCCGGCACGGTTGTGTCAGTGGACCGTAACGGCTTCGAACTAAACCGGTCCGGTAACGCGACCAGTTTCGTTCGATTCGGCGATGTACTGAAACTGGAACGGAGTCTGGGGACCCGAAGCTATTGGAAAGAAGGTCTGGTGTATGGGGCAGGCGTCGGAGTCGCGGGAGGTATACTCTACGGCGCGCTAACTCATGAAGCCTGCGAAGTCGTGACTTTGGGAACCGGCGACGAGTTTTGCGATGAATTGAGTTTCAAGACGGCCACACTGACAGCCGCCGCGTTTGGAGGTGGACTCGGACTTTGTGGTCTGGTCGTTGGTTCGCTGATTCGTCGCCAGGAATGGGCTTCCATCAGGATCACCATGCCGAATTCTGCCGGACAGTTCGATTTGAGTCCATGGTTTGACGTTTCCCGGCGTGGGAACGAAAAGCCGATGGTGTTTGCGGGAGCAAGTTTCACGTTTTGAAGGTGGCTGCGACCTCCAGGCCAAGTATGGACTGACCTGATGGCCGAATCTCTGCCGCGGGTGAACGCGTTTCATGCGGTTGAATTCGGAGGTTACGCATGGCGAGTCATACAAACCCATCGATGACGGCTGCTTTCCGAATTTCGCTGATCCTCATCGCTGGACTGGCGCTTCTGGTGATCGCCACCTGCGGCAAAGACAGTCCGACAAAACCCACCCCGCCACAGCCCCCGACGCCTCCTCCCACCCAGCAGGTACCAACTCGCATCATGATCACGCCAGCAACGACTACGCTGACGGCGATCGGCCAGACCGCGCAACTCAGTGCCACCGTTCTCGACCAGAACGGTCAGCCGGTTCCGGGCGCGGTCGTTACCTGGTCGAGCGGCAATGCCGCCGTCGCCACGGTCAACTCCCAGGGACTCGTCACCGCCGTCATGAACGGCGCCGCGCAGATCACCGCCAGGGCGGGGAACGCCTCGGCGAGCGTGAACGTTACGGTCACGGATACGAGTAGGGACCGGGACGCGCTGATTGCGTTGTACCATGCTACAAACGGCCCGGACTGGTCAAGCAAGTCGAACTGGCTAAGTGATTTGCCTCTGGGCGACTGGTTCGGAGTTATGACCAACGCACAGGGCGAGGTAACCAGGCTGGAATTGCGGTTAAACAATGTTCAAGGATCGATCCCGGCCGAAATCGGGAAATTGAAAAACCTAATCTACTTGTCCTTTTTGGGCAATCATTTGTCCGGTCATATTCCACCGGAAATCGGACAAATTAAGAACCTCAGAGTCTTGCGCCTCTGGAACAATCGGCTGACCGGCGGCATTCCACCGGAAATCGGACAGTTGAGGAATCTCACGGTGCTGACCCTTGGCAGGAACCAGTTGGCTGGAACCTTACCCTCTGAACTTGGACAGCTCGAAAACCTTCTCGAGCTCAGACTTGATGAAAACACCGAACTTTCTGGTCCGCTACCCACGGAATTCACCAGAATGACACAACTGCGACGACTGAGATTGAACGGCACCGAAACATGCATACCTCCGACAACCCCGTTTCACCAGTGGCTCAGCGGTATCCCGGCAAAATCCATTTCCGCCTATTGCACCAGTCCGGAACGGGATGCGCTGATTGCCTTGTACAGGAGGACGAATGGACGGAACTGGACCAACAGTACGAACTGGACGAGCTACACGTCGCCTGGCGACTGGTTTGGCGTAACAACCGATGCGGATGGGAAGGTCACCAAACTGGTCCTGCAGGACAATAACATGAGCGGGCTGCTTCCAGGCCAGTTGAGTGATCTGACACGTCTTGAGGTGCTGAATCTCTCATCCAATTCCGGGCTTTCTGCATCCATACCACGTTCTTTCACGGGTCTTGACCTATCAGCATTAGACCTCGGGGGAACTCAGGTGTGTGCTCCGGTCGACGACCAGTTTCGGGAATGGT